>DAOWLH010000071.1 GCA_030643515.1 Dehalococcoidia bacterium
CAGCTTTACTGCGCCATATCAAAGAGGCCTATATTGTTAAGAAGCCACGTCTCAAGCCAGCTGAACAAAGACGCTGTCGGTACCGGGGTTACCCTGGCCGGCTGGGTTGACCGCCGTCGTGACCACGGCAGCCTGATATTCATCGACCTGCGGGATAGAGACGGCATTGTACAGGTGGTCTTCAACCCGGAAAAATCCAAACCGTGCCACGACACTGCCAGCCAGATGCGAAACGAATACGTTGTTCAGGTAGGTGGTGAGGTTGGCCTGCGGCCACCAGGGACAGAAAACTCCAAACTGGCTACCGGTGATATCGAAATAATCGCCGATAGCGTTCGCATACTAAACACCTCCAAAACGCCGCCCTTCTATATTAACGAAGAGGTTGAGGTAGAGGAAAACCTGCGCCTCAAATACCGCTATCTGGACCTCAGGCGGGCCCGGATGAGGGCAAACCTGACCTTGCGCCATCGAGTGGTTAAGTTTATGCACCATTTCCTGGATGAAAAGGGATTCATTGAGATAGAAACACCCATCCTGATAAAGAGCACCCCGGAAGGCGCCCGTGATTACCTGGTACCCAGCCGAATCTACCCGGGCAAGTTCTATGCTCTTCCCCAGTCGCCGCAGCAGCTGAAGCAGCTACTCATGGTCGCTGGCTTTGAAAAGTACTACCAGATTGCCAGGTGCTTCCGTGATGAGGACACCCGGGCCGACCGCCAGCCGGAGTTCACCCAGCTTGATATTGAGATGAGCTTTGTCGACGAAGAGGATATACTGAACCTGCTCGAGGAGCTCTTCAGCACACTGTTAGCAGAAATAAAGCCTGAAATGCGCCTGATAAAGCCTTTTCCCCGCCTGACTTACGCCGACGCCATGGAGCGCTATGGCAGCGACAAGCCAGATTTGCGCTTCGGTATGGAACTTGCCGACATCTCTGATATTGCTGCCAGGTCCGGCTTTGCCATATTCAGCGATACCGTTGCCGGCGGCGGCAAGGTGAAGGGCTTCTGTGCCCCCGGCTGCGCCAGCTACAGCCGCCACCAGCTCGACGAGCTCAATGAACTGACGAGAAGCTTCGGCGGTCACGGGCTGGTAACCATTTCTCTGTCAGCCGAACTCGGCAGCCTGGATGATTTGACCCTGGATATGGTCAAATCCGTAGCCGCCAAGTATCTCACCCTGGGCCAGATTAAGGAGACAGCTATCCGCCTGGGCGCTGGTCCTGGCGACCTGCTGCTCATTGCCGCCGGCAGCAACAAACTGGTTGGCAATGTGCTGGGCAAGCTGCGGCTGGAGATGGGACGCCGGCTTAACCTGGCGGCCACCGACCTGTCTGCCTTTGTCTTCATTGTAGACTTCCCTCTGCTGGACTGGAACGAAGACAGCAAACACTGGCAGCCGATGCACCACCCCTTTACCACCCCCAGGGAGGAAGATGAGCCTCTTTTGGATACGGCACCGGAAAAGGCTTATGGCCGGCACTACGACCTGGTGCTCAACGGCCACGAGATAGCCGGCGGTAGCATCAGGATACATACCAGTGATTTACAGAAAAAAGTCTTCCGGTTGATGGGCTACAGCGACCAGGAGGTTGAGCAACGTTTCGGGCATCTGCTGGAGGCATTTGCCTACGGTGCTCCGCCACACGGCGGTGTTGCCGCCGGCGTTGACCGCTTTGTCATGCTGCTGGCCGGAGAGGAAACAATCAGAGAGGTCATTCCATTCCCCAAGACACAGGGAGCCACCGACCTGCTCTTTGATGCCCCATCGCCAATATCCCAGGAGCAGCTGTCCGAGCTCCACCTTAGCGTAGTAGAAGAATAAGTCCGAATATTGAGGTGATAATGAAGATTTTGAGTAAAGAGATTGAGAACAGCCAAGCAATAATGACCATCGAGCTTGAATCCGCCGAGGTTGAAAAGGCACTGGACAATTCCTACAGACAGCTTAACAAAGAGACGGGGATACCCGGATTCCGCAAGGGCAAGGCACCAAGAAAAGTGCTGGAAAGCCACGTCGGCAGCGACAAACTCTTTGACAACGCCTTAAAAGAACTACTGCCCAAGGCCTGTAACGACGCCGTTGCGCAGGAGAAGCTGCAATTTATTGGCCGGCCAACCATCAAGCTGACCGGACAAGACCCGGTTACCTTTGAGGCGACATTCCCGTTACCGCCCAGGGTGAAACTGGGTGACTACCGCAGCATTAGGATGAAACCGGAACCGGTAAAAATAAAGAAAAAGGACGTTGACGGAGTGATAGAGCGTCTGCGCCACCAGAGTGCCACCTGGGAACCGGTGAAACGTCCTGTCGAATTTAATGACCTTGTTACCATTGATGTTGACAGTGATGTTGAAGGCAAACCCCTTTATGTTGAGAAACCGGCCCAGTACAGGGTCACCGCCAACAGCTACTTCCCGGTCACAGGATTTCCAGAGCAACTGGTCGGCATGAACGCAGACGAGCAGAAAGAGTTCAAGCTTAAAATGCCGCAAAACTACAACGATAAAGGCATAGCTGGTAAAGACATCCTCTTCAAGGTAAAGCTACTTGAGGTCAAGGTGGAGAAGTTACCCAAGCTGGATGACAGCTTCGCCAAAGGAATCACACCTGGAATCGAGAGCCTTGATTCACTAAAAGCAAGAATATCCGAAGACCTGAAAACCGGAAACGAGGAGCGAAGCAGGCTCAACCTGGAGGAGAAACTGCTTGACACTCTGATCAGTAAAAGCGAACTGGAATTCCCGCCGATATTTGTTGACAATGAAGTTGAACAAATGGTCAACCAGTACATGTACGAGTTGACATCGCAGTGTTCCAGCGCCGAGCAATATATGGAGCTGGTTAAAAATACAGACCGGAAACGTCTGTCAGACCGCTACCGCCCGATTGCGACAAAAAGAGTATCCGTCTCTCTGGTGCTGAGCAACGTCGCCGAAGCTGAGAAGATTGAGGTCACTGATGCCGAAATTGACGCCGAGATTGAGCGGCTTACTGCCAGAGCCGGTGATAAGAAAGAAGAGCAGCGGGAGTATCTTAACGGTCCCAATAACCGCACCTCTATCAAGAATAGTCTGGCAAGTCAGCGGGCCATGCAACGGCTTGTAGAAATAGCCGGCAAGCCTGCCAAGAAAACGAGAACGAAGAAGGAGGTAAAATAAATATGCAACCAAGAAACGTCATTCCCATGGTAATTGAGTCCGGTGCCAGAGGGGAGCGGGCTTATGATATTTACTCACTCTTGCTCAAAGAGCGCATTATCATTCTTGGTATGCCCATCAATGACCAGGTGGCCAATATCATCATCGCCCAGCTGCTGTTTTTAGAGAGAGAGGACCCGGAAAAGGACATCCAGCTCTATATTAATTGCCCCGGTGGTGTCATTGCTTCCGGCCTGGCCATCTATGACACCATGCAATTAATCCGCCCCGATGTGTCCACCATCTGCGTCGGTATGGCTGCCAGCATGGGCACGATACTCCTCTGCGCCGGGGCTATCGGTAAACGCTTCACCCTGCCCAACTCCACGGTCCACCTGCACCAGGCGGTCGGCGGTGCCCAGGGACAAGCAGCCGATATTGAAATCGCCGCCCGCGAGATTATGAGGCTACAGGATATCATCCGCAGGATTCTGGCAAAGCACACCGGTCAGCCAATGGATAAGATAATCCACGATACCGACCGCGATTTCTATCTCAGCTCACCGCAGGCGGTGGAATATGGCATCGTTGACGAGATTCTAGGTCAACAACTGGAAGAGACCACCAAGAAGGTCAAGAAGGGAAAGAGGGAAAAGAAGTAATCAGAGTTGCTGGCCGTAGAGCTCATGGTAACACTGGCCAAGCTCGGCAGCCGTGGGCAGCCCCTCCCTGGCCCCCCATTTGGTCAGGGAAAAGTGAGCCGTGATATCACCCAGAAAGCCACACTGCCGGGTAGCTTCTCCTTTTAACAGGCCATAAAGAAAACCGGCGGCAAAGGCATCACCGGCCCCGGTGGTATCCACTACAGGGGTCTTATTTTGCCCCTTGGTCTTGACGTAATAGCCTCCGGCTGCCTCTCTGATATAGCTGGTGGCGCCAGCCCTTTCCCGGTCAGGTGTTTCCTCCTCAGACCCACCACCCAGGGTAACCACAACTACTTCGCAGCCCAGCCCAAGACAGTTTTCGGCACCGGTTTTAAAATCGGCACCGGTCAGCCGCTGCATCTCCTTCTCGTTAACAAACAACACCCTGGCTCTTTTAAGTATAGGAGCCAGCGCCGCCAGCCCCCTGGCGGCATAGATTTCCCCGGGAGAGAAACTGATGGCGACAGCCGGGTCCAGAGTGTCCATCAGGCCCAGCAGCAGCTGAAACTGGCCGTCGTTGGCAAAGGATGACAGGTGGAGCATTCTGGCCTGGTTGATATAAGCCGGCTCTATGTCACCAGCGGTCACCAGGCTGTTGGCGCCGGGCATTACATAGATGGAGCGCTTGTTCAGGCCATCGCTAAAACACAGGGTCTGGCCGGTCTTTACCCCCGGTTTTACTCTGATATGACTTGTATCAACTCCAGCTTCACGGAAACTACCAAGCAGCACCCGGCCTTTGACATCCTCACCCACGGCACCGATAAAGCCGGTTCTTATCCCCAGCCTGGCCAGACCATACACTGTATTGGCCGCCGAACCGCCGGGAAAAGAGCCCATCACTTTGACCACTGTCTCATCATCGTCAAGGAGTCGCCCTGCACCGTATATATTATCAATATTGAGCGCACCCATACCGATTACTTCAACCGAATTCATTATTTCTCCACCCTGTCGGGATAATCAGCCCAGCTTGCCGGCTTCCTCCCTGACTAGCCGCCTGATCCCCCTGTGAGGCGATATGGCATCAGCGAGCTCCTTCCTGCCAGAGAGCCCGTGGAAGTGTCCCCGGTTATCCTCACCACCGGCTTTTTCCTTTTCCCTCACCATTTCTTCGGCGGCGTGTCGGCCGCCTGTCTGCGAGGCCGCCAGCACCGGTGCCAGGTCATTGATACCGGTTGAGGCCAGGCTCATGGTGGCGTAGGGGAGGGCGTATACGTTGGCGTTAAAGGCAATAGCCAGTCCGCCGGCACTGTCGACGTCTTTCAGCATCCTGAAATCGGTAATGCTGTCACCAACCACCACCCACTGCGCCAGGGGTACATCATACCTTTGTGAAAACCGGTTCAAAGCGGCAACCTTACGCCGACCTCCTATTGGCTCGACCTCGGCCATAGAACTGCCCAGCCCGGTCCTGGGCAGTTCTCTCCAGAAAAAGCTATCCAGTTTTTGCTTTATTGCCTCGTCATCTCCGCTTATGGCCAGTATCTCCCGCTCCATGTTTTGCAATAGGGCAGTATCCTCTTTACATAACATCTGATGAAAGCTATCAAGCGGGAACGGGGTACAGGCGATATTATCGGCGGCTATACCCAGCCTTCGGGTGACGTTGGTGGCGTATTGCCTATATGTCGTGGTAATGCAGAAGACCTTCCAGCCCCCGTTTTTGAGCCAACTAACAAGCTCGGCAGCACCACCGGTCAGCGCCGCTCTTTCGGCCAGGCCGGCAATATCCGCCTCCGAGATGCCGTGCAGCACCAGAAAGGGCACAATAAGGGCCAGGGTATCTCCGGGCTCATAGCCCTCTCTGCCTTCAAGTGTCAGCAGGTCATCATAGCGGCTGATGACCTCAAAGACACGGCCTCCATCCGGAAAAAGCTTCATCAGGTCGTAGGCGTTATCCTGAGGTGTCAGCGGCCCCTCAAGGTCGAAGCAGATGCAGTTATCCATACAGTCTACTCCTCACCATCTCATCTATCTCGCAGGTCAGGTCATAGCCCGGCATACGTCTCCCCGAAGAATCAACGACCCGGCCGTCTTTTATACTAACCCGACCCTGACTGAAAGCCTTCATGGTGGCTGTTATCAGGGAAACCTCTCTTTTCAGGCCATGCTCCCGGATGATGCGGAACAGGTGATTGCTCTCACCCTGCTCTCTTTCAACCTGGTTGATGTCCTGCCCCGCTAGAGTCCGCCAGTAGCTATCAAAGGGTTCGCCGGCGATAGAGAAAGTACAGTAGCTCACCACCGGCCCCTTATCCAGCTGGGGGGTTGCCAGGTGCATCATCACTCCGGTCTGCACCGCCCTCTGCTCTATGAGCTGCCATATTACCTCCTGCCAGGTTCCGGCAGGGCCACCGGGAGCCGCCGGGTGGAGATTAACCATATCGTAGTTGGAACACATTTCCGGCCCGACTATCAACATATACCCCGCCAGCACAATAAGGTCGGGGTGGAATTCTTTTAACCGTGACATTACTTCCCGGTCATAGTCAAGCCGCCACTGAGGTAACTTTCCCGGTCTGCCGCCCGGCTTGCCGGCTTTATACTTCTGGTAGGAGAAGGAGACCAGTGGTATCCCGTAACCTTCAACCAGCCTGATAAACAAATCGCTCTCGGCTGATTCACCAGGCTCACGGCTGCAAAAAACGAATGCGAGCTCGGCCTCAATCTCGCCCCTGGCTATGCCATCGCGGGCAGCCCGGAGAAGTTGTCTGGCTGCCTCATCCCTGCCGGTGGAAAACCAGCCGAACTGATACATTGCTAGCTAAATCTCTTTCTTATTCTACTTCCCAGGCTAACGAAATGGGTAAGCGGATTTGTCCTTTGACCGTAAATCTTTCCCTTCCCCAGGGCTTCAAGAAAGCCCTGGGGGCCATCAAACTCAGGTATTTCCACATAGGCATGGCCAATCTCCGAGAGGGTGTGGGCATCACTGCCGGCACTCTGCCTGAGACCGTGTTTCCGGGCAAAGCTCTCAGCCCCACCCTGCCCCTGGATGGGCAGGACTCTGGCGTTGAAGGTCTCGATGACGTCAACCTGGTCAACCATTTGCCCCACTACATGCCTGCCCAGGGCCGAGGGCCGGAAGCGGTCAAAGGGATGCGGTATGCACACCAGGCCTTGCTGAGCCCTGATACGGGAAATCGTGTCTTCAACCGAGAGCCCGCCGGGTATAATCTCCTTGATAAACATGCCCATAATCTCCCCTTTATGCGTCAATATCTCTTCGGCCACTATCACCTTGAATGGGGCCATATCTTGCAGCTTGAGCGCCCCCTCGGTGGTGCCGTGGTCACACACAGCCAGGCAGTTTATACCCAGCTCAAGGCAGCGAGCAATAAGCTTATCCAGTGGCGTAGTACAGTCCAATGAGTACTCAGTATGTATGTGAAGGTCGGCTTTCAGCATTCAACCGGCCCTCTCCAGATAACTGCCGCTACGGGTATCGACTTTGATGACAGTACCCTTTTCAACAAACAATGGAACCTGAACGACAAGGCCGGTCTCCAGCGTAGCCGGCTTGGTGCCGGATGCAGCCGTATCCCCCTTGAAACCGGGGTCGGTTTCGGCAACCTCAAGCTCGACAGTGATGGGTATCTCAATCCCGATGAAATCTCCTTTGTAGCTGGACAGCTCAAGGGACATGCCTTCTTTCAGGTAGTCTATCGCATTGCCCAATTGCGCTTTATCCAGGGGTATCTGCTCATAATTCTCCTGGTCCATGAAGTAGTGAAGGTCGCCGTCATTATAGAGGTATTGCATACTTCGAAAGTCAAGGCGCGCCCGCACGAATTTTTCATCAGACTGGAAGGTCCGCTCAGTCGTGTGGCCACCGATAACATCGCGCAGCTTGAGCCTGACCAGCGCCGTCCGTTTCATCTTGATATGCTTGTAGTCAATCACCTGATACAATTTACCATCAAGCTCTATGACCACTCCTTTTCTTGCCTCAGTACTGTTTATCATGTTTTTCTCTCCTAAATTGCCGTTTTAGAGGCCTGGGAAAGCACCCTTATTCTACCATTTTCCAGTACCACCGTGTCCTCTATCCTGACCCCACCCCAGCCGGCCAGATAGACTCCAGGTTCAATGGTGAATACCATGCCGTCGGCCAGCGTATCACCGGAATTGGGACCCAGATAAGGCTCTTCATGTATGGCCAGACCCAGGCCGTGGCCCAGACTGTGCCCGAAGGCGGCACCATAGCCAGCCCTCTCAATGACATCTCTGGCCAGAGTATCGGCCTGCTTTCCGGTCATGCCGGAACAGATGCCATCTATAGCGGCCGCCTGTGCCCGAGCGACGGCGACATACGCTTTTTTAAAGACGTCATCGGGATTGCCCAGGCAGATGGTGCGGCTCAGGTCGCTGCTGTAGCCGGCAACGCGGGCGCCGATATCAATCACTACCGGCTCCCCACACCGGATAGCCCGGTTTGAAGGCGTGGCGTGGGGCATGGCAGCATTTTCTCCGGAAGCGACGATAACTGCGAACGGTATCGGTTGACTTCCCTGGTCACGTAGGAATTTTTCCAGTTCCCAGGCAGCTTCATTTTCCGTCATCCCTAGTTCTACAGCAGAGATTATATACTCCATAGCAGCGTCGCTGATAGCTACCGCCCGGCAGATGAGACCAATCTCTTCCGGATCTTTCCTGGCTCTTTGAGCTTCCACCAGCCCTTCCAGGGGTACCGGCTCAAGGCGATGCTGGGCCAGAACATCGGCCAGACGCTGGTACTCGCTAAAGCTGATGTCATCAGCCTCAAGCCCAAGCTTTGATATACCCACATCGTCAGCCAGTCCGGGCAGCCAGTCAGCCACATCCCCGGTCGTACGGAATACCTCGTAGCCCGGCGCCTGTTTGCCTGCCTGCTCCAGATAGCGAAAGTCGGCGGCCAAGATTTGCCGTGTGGCGGTGATAAGCAAGAAGCCGGCGGAGCCGTCAAAGCCGGAGAGGTAATAGCGGTTCTCCGGCCGGGAAATAAGAACGGCTTCAACCTCCCTGCTAGCCAGTGTATTGCCTAGCCGGCAGAGGCGATTATCTATCCTCACGCTCTTTTTCCTTTGTCCGCGCCATCGGGTGGGCAGCCAGATACACCTTTCTTGCCTGGCTCTGGGTGACATGGGTATATATCTGGGTAGTGGCCAGGTTAGCATGCCCCAGAAGCTCCTGGACGACCCTCAGGTCGGCGCCGCCATCGAGCATATGGGTGGCGAAGGTGTGGCGCAAGAGGTGAGGATAAACTCTCTTCTTTATTCCTGCATGTCTGGCATAGGTGCCTAACATTTTCTGAACCGTCCTCCCGATGATACGCTCGCCGCTCTGGCCAAGGAAGACGGCATTTTTTTCTTTCCCGACTTGGAGCTGCTTCCTTCCACGGCTAAGATAGGTCTTCAGCGCTGCCGCAGCCGGCTTACCAATGAGCACCACCCTCTCCCGGGAGCCCTTGCCCCAGACACGGATTTCTCTGGTTTCCAGGTTCACCTGCTCCAGATTCAGGCCGACCAGTTCGCTGATGCGCAGACCGGCAGCATAAACAAGCTCCATCAGGGCCCGGTCGCGCTGCCCCCCGGAAGTGCTTAAATCCGGCACCTTGAGCAGTTTTACCGTCTCCTCGACGGTCAGAAAGGTGGGCAAGCGCCTGTCCTGTTTGGGGGACGTTACCTGCTCCACGGGATTACTATCCAGTATTCCTTCCCGCACCAGGTAGCGAAAGAAAGAGCGAATGGCCGATAGCTTGCGTGAGATGCTGGCCCGGACGATGCCCTGCTCCGCCAGATAGGCCAGATAGCCACGCATGACATGCCTGTCCACCTGATTCAGCGCGTTAATCTTCTCCAGCTTCAGAAACTGGAAAAAGCCCTTGGCCGTACCACGCTGGTAGTTGCCCACCAAATCGCTGGTGTAATTGCGTATGGTATAAGGCGAGACGTTGCGTTCCGCATTAAGGTAGTTCAAATAGCGGTCAAACACTTCCTGCACCCGGTTACTCCTGTTCCAGCTTCTCTTTGTGCTTACACTTTGAACACTGCGCCCATTTCCCACGATATGCTGTGAGCAGCCCGTCGCACTTGGAGCAGGGTCTGGAAAGCGGCCGATAATTAGTAGCAAACTTGCACTCAGGATAACGGCTGCAACCGTAAAAGGTACGGCCCCTCCTGTTCTTTTTGCCTACCAGTTCGGCGCCACACTCCGGGCACCTCGCCCCGGTCTTGATCTGATATGAAGCAGTGTACTTGCAATCCGGGTATCCGCTACAGGCCACAAACTTGCCAAAGCGGCCATGCTTCAGCACCAGAGGCCTGTCACAATCCGGGCATAGACCTTCAACCGTCTCCTCCAACAAGTCAACCTTATCCACCTGCTGCGCCTTCTCCAGGTCACTGTCAAAGGGGCTGTAAAAATTGCTCACCACCTGCACCCAGTCCATGTTATCGCCGGCTATTTTGTCCAGTTCATCTTCCATGCGGGCGGTAAACTCGACGTTCACTATGTCCGGAAAGCAGCGGACCAGCAGGCCGTTAACTGCCATGCCCAATTCTGTCGGCTTGATGTTACCTTTCTCTTTAAGCACATATTCCCTTTCTTGAATAGTAGACAGAATGGGGGCATATGTGCTGGGCCGTCCTATCCCCCTCTGTTCCAGCGATTTAATCAGAGTAGCTTCTGTAAAACGAGGCGGCGGCTGGGTAAAGTGCTGCCCCGATAGAAGCTCTACAAGTTCAAGTAAGTCGCCCTTTTCAAGAAGAGGTAGCGATGTAGACTTCTTTTCTTCTTCTATATCTTTGCTCTCACTATAGATAATCTTAAACCCGGGAAAGATACTGACCGAGCTTGAGCTTCTAAAGAGGTATCTTGTCTTTGACACCGGGCACCTGGCCTCGATGTCAACCGCCGTATTCTCAAAGATGGCCGCCGCCATCTGGCTGGCCACCATTCTCTGCCAGATGAGCTGGTAGAGTCTTAACTGGTTGGTATTAAGGAATTGCCTGATCCCGGTCGGCTGCCGCCAGATCTTGGTTGGCCGGATGGCTTCATGGGCTTCCTGGGCCCCCTTAACCCGGCCGGCAAAGGAACGGGCATTCGGCGGAAGAAATTTAGGGCCGTGTTCTTTGGCAATAAACTGGCGGGTTTCATCCACCGCCGAGCGGGCGACATGAGTCGAGTCAGTTCGCATATAGGTAATCAGTCCGGCATTACCCTCACTGCCCAGGGGCAGACCCTCATATAGCTGCTGTGCCAGCGCCATTGTCTGCTTGGCAGTAAAACGAAAGCGGCGCCAGGCCTCCTGCTGCAAAGTGCTGGTGATAAAGGGTGGCGCCGGTTGACGGTTGACCTTCTTTGTCTTTACCTTGGCAACAATGTAGCCCGCCGATTCCAGCTCGTTCTTGATTTCCTCGGCTTCTTCCTGACTACCAATATCAAGCTTGGTGCCATCGGCAAGACCAACCAGCAGGGCGGAGAAGGGTGGACTTTCGATATCTCTCTTGGTTAGTTTGGCCTCAATTGTCCAGTACTCCTGCGGGACAAACTGCTCAATCTCACGCTCGCGGTCAACTATAATTCTCAGCGCCACCGACTGGACTCTGCCGGCAGACAGCCCCCGCCTGACTTTGCGCCATAGCAAAGGGCTTAGCTTATAACCGACCAGCCGGTCAAGGATACGGCGGGCCTGCTGGGCATTCACCAACTGCATGTCTATCGGGCGGGAATGTTTAAAAGCCCGTTTTATTGCCGGCTCCGTTATTTCATGAAAAACCACCCGGCGATAAGGGGTTTTTCCAGCCCCGATCACATCAGCCAGGTGCCAGGCAATGGCTTCCCCCTCACGGTCCGGGTCTGTGGCCAGATAGACAGCAGCCACTCCCTTAACCGCCTTCTTGAGCTCACGAACCAACTTTGCCTTGTCCCGCGGTATTACGTATTTGGGCGTAAAATCATGCTCGGTGTCTACTCCGAGCCGGCTGCGGGGCAGGTCCCTGATATGGCCCAAACTGGCCTTTAGACGGTAGCCTCTCCCCAGAATCCCGGCCAGCGTCCTTGCCTTAGCCGGAGACTCCACTATTACTAGATTGCTTTTCATTTAGTCAGTCTATTTCCACCCGGTATTTCTCCCGGACTTCCCGGCAAAGAATATAATTCATCGCTCCTACCTGTTTGACCAGCCCCTTCAGTTCCATCATGGTCAGAGTGCCGCTCACCGTCGAGGCCGGCAGGCCGCTAAGGCGACAGACATCATCAATATGGGTTGGTTCGGCGGCTAACTGCTTTAGCAGCAGCGCCTCGTTCTCAGAAGAAGGAAGAATCTCCTTCATTTCCATCTGGCTCCCCACGGCAGTCAGGTTCAGCTCCTCCAGAATATCCATACAGCTGGCAACCAGCTTGGCCCCCTCCTGGATGAGGCGGTTGGTCCCCCGGCTATTTGGCGACAGAATACTGCCCGGAATGGCAAATACCTCCCGGTTCTGTTCCAGCGCCAGGTGGGCGGTTATCAACGCCCCGCTGGTCTCGCCGGCCTCAACTACCAGCACCCCCAGGCTCATACCACTTATTATGCGGTTGCGACGGGGAAAGTTCTCCGGCCTGGGCCTGGTACCGGGATGATAGTCACTGAGCAGGGCACCCCTCTTGATAATGCTCTGGGCCAGGCTGGCATTTTCAGCCGGGTAGATGGCATCAAGGCCGCCACCCATAACTGCGATACTCCGGCCGCCGGCCCCAAGTGCACCCCGATGACCAACCGAATCAATCCCCCTGGCAAGGCCGCTAATAATGGTTATCTTATTCTGAACCAGTTCGGCAACGATTTCCTCCGCCACCTGTCGGCCATATATAGTCGGCCGTCGGGTGCCAACCACTGCCAGGCACCACTCATCCTCGGGCAGCAGCTGCCCCCTGACATAGAGCAGCGGTGGATAATCATATATCTCCTTGAGCCGGGCCGGATAGCCGGCATCATTGCAGGTAACCGCCTGTATGCCGCAGCGAGCCAGTTTTTCCATCTCGGCTTCAAGATTTATCTCGGGGCGACAGCGGCCAATGGCCTTAACAGCACTATCATCCAGGCCAGCCTTCTTCAACCCGGCCGGGGCAGCCTGCCAGGCCTGCTCCAGACTGCCAAAGTGATTTTCAAGCTGGCTGAATCTGACACGGCCGATGCCGGGTATGATATTGAAACCGACCCAGTATTTGATATCTTTATTGCTCACTGTCAAGGCAGTCTCATTCTAGCATAGCGCTATTTTTAAAGACAAATTAGTTTGTGCGAGGTTAATAACTAGGATCCGGAAGGTCTCAAGCGCTTATAGAAGAAGACTCGCAGAGAGAGAACGAGCATTATGACGTAGGGGACAACCAGAAGGAGATTCCGAGAATCACTCCCCAGCATTAATCCGTGTACAGCACCGAATACCAGAGCAACATAGATTAACATATGGAGTATTCGCCAGTATCTGGGGATGAAACGGTGCAGCATCGCCGCCACCAGTACCACGTATATCAGGATTAGAGCCGGCCGCCCCGCCAGGCCCCAGAAGGCATCCCAGGAGGCAAAGCGGGGTACAAATATCTCAAAATTATTAAACTGGAGGGCCTGAATAAGGGGATGCAGCGTAACGAGCACCAGCCCGCTTATGGCGAACAGGTGGTGGACCCTTCTAAAGCGCCAGCCAAGGAATCGGCGCATCTTTCTTGCAAAGGCGGCGGTCATTACCGCTATAAACAGGCTGGCAGCTCCCAACATGACACACAGCCGGGCAAAGAAATGTAGGGTTCAAAGTGCGGGGTCTGAAGGAGAACAAGAATAGTGTATAGATAGATGGCGGCAATGCCGGCAATTATGTAGTATACCCTTCGGTCTAGCGATGCCTTGTCTGACGCTCTTGGGGACATGTTAACACTCTCTGTCTATAAACGTGGCGGAGAGGGTGGGATTCGAACCCACGGTCGCCATAAGACGACACGCGCTCTCCAGGCGCGCCTGATAGGCCACTCCAGCACCTCTCCGAAATATGGATTACCTTCTATATGTTAACTGGCGGAGAGGGTGGGATTCGAACCCACGCTCCGCTAAACACGGAGACCGCTTTTCGAGAGCGGCACCATCAACCACTCGGACACCTCTCCTTGCCTGTTTTTGAAGCTGTAATTACACTTATAAGATCTTCCGCAAGTAGACATAACTATATATTGCTAATAATTTGATAATAATGCTTTTCAACAGGCTCATTTTCACTAGTATTATTATATCTGGGGGATACCAGTTTATCAAACTGAGCGGCGGCAGCCTCTTGAAGTCCAGGGGCTACGTGGCTGTAGGTATCAAGGGTTATCTGTATGCTGGCATGGCCTAACCGCTCCTGGACTATC
>DAOWLH010000072.1 GCA_030643515.1 Dehalococcoidia bacterium
ACCTTTAAGCCGGTCCCGTGAGGCTGGCAAGGGTAGATAGAGATACGCAGCAATACCTCTTGCCAGTTTCGGTAAGGGGTAATTTTTATGGCCAAGAAGATAATAATGAACGCCGCCGACATCCGGCGGACTTTAGCCCGCATCGCCCACGAAATCATCGAGCGCAACCGCTCCACCGAAAACCTGGTCCTTGTCGGCATGCGCACCCGCGGCGTTCCCCTGGCCAATCGCCTGGCGACCAATATAGAGAGCTTTGAGGGCGCCAGGGTTCCTGTCGGCGCCCTCGATTTCAGCCTATACCGGGACGACCTGGCTTCGCTGGACTTACAGCCGGTAGTCAAAAGCACCGATATCCCGGTGAGCATTGACGGCAAGGCCATCGTGCTGGTTGACGACGTCCTCTTTACCGGAAGGAGCGCCCGTGCTGCCATGGACGCCCTTATTGACCTGGGGAGGCCCCGCTCCATCCAGCTGGCGGTTCTTATCGACCGCGGCCACCGTGAGTTGCCCATCAGGGCTGACTATGTCGGTAAGAACCTGCCCAGCTCAAGGCACGAGGAAATACAGGCCCGGCTTAAAGAGAGCGATGACACAGACGAAGTAGCCATTATTCCCGTACCGGCCAAGGAGGAATGATGATGAGAGCAGCCCAGCAAGAGAAGATTCCGACTTCAACCAGGGAAGCTGATACACTGTCAGCCGGACAAGCATGGCGGCATAAGCACGTACTGGACCTGGATGACTTTGCTCCGCAGGAGATTGAGCTTGTCCTTGAGACAACGGATGCCATGAAGGAGATTCTGTCCCGTCCCATTAAAAAGGTGCCCACCCTGCGGGGTAAGACCGTGGTAACACTGTTCTACGAGCCAAGCACCCGAACCCGCTCCTCCTTCGAGCTGGCGGCCAAGAACCTGAGCGCCGACGTGGTCAACCTGTCGGCCCCGGTAAGCAGCGTCACCAAGGGTGAATGCCTGGTTGATACCCTGAGTACACTCGAAGCCCTGGGGGCCGAGATAGTGGTCATGCGCCATCCCCACTCTGGAGCACCCTACATCGCCGCCAGGAACACCCGGGCCAGCATCATCAACGGCGGCGATGGCTGGCACGCCCACCCCACCCAGGCACTGCTTGACCTGTATACCATCAGGGAACACAAGGGAGATTTCAAGGGACTGAAAGTGGTCATAATCGGCGATATCAAGCACAGCCGGGTAGCCCGCTCCAATATATGGGGGCTGACCAAGATGGGGGCAACAGTAACCCTGTGCGCCCCCTTTACCCTGCTGCCCGCCGGCCTGGACGAGCCGCAGGGGCAGTTCCCCGGTGTCACCTTCAAGCCCGATTTAGAGACCGCCCTTGAGGGGGCCGATGTCGTTATGGCCCTGCGCTTGCAGATGGAAAGGCAGCAGAGCGGTCTACTGCCCAGCATCCGGGAGTACACCCGGTTATACCAGCTAAACGAATCAAGACTGGCCTTAGCCAAACCAGATGCCATCGTTCTCCACCCCGGGCCGGTAAACGAAGATATTGAAATCTCTTCGGCGGTAGCTCATGGGCCGAAATCGGTCATAAATGAGCAGGTAACCAACGGCGTTGCCGTAAGAATGGCCCTGCTCTATCTCCTGGCCGGAGGCGGCCAGCGATGACCGGAACATTGCTTATCAGCGGCGGCCGCATTATTGACCCCGGCCAGAAACTGGATAAAACCGGTAGTCTGCTTATTGCCGAGGGAAAAATCTCCTGGCTGGGAGATGATACCCCACCCCCGGCTGACTGCGATGTTCTGGATGCCCGAGGCCTGGTGGTCTGCCCCGGTTTTATTGACCTCCACTGCCACTTGAGGCAGCCCGGATTTGAAGAAAAGGAGACCATCGCCAGCGGCAGCCTGGCTGCCGCCAGGGGCGGCTTCACCACCATATGCTGCATGCCCAACACAAGACCACCGCTTGATGGCCAGGCTGGGATAGATTATGTCAAGTCTACGGCGGCCAGTGAGGCGGTGGTACGTGTCCTGCCAATCGGCTGCATCTCCAAGGGCAGGCAGGGAGAGGGTCTGGCCGAGATGGCAGAGATGGCCGAGGCCGGCGCCGTCGCCTTCAGCGATGACGGCAGCCCGGTAATAAGCTCCCGGCTGATGCTCCAGACAATGGAATACAGCCTGGCCTTCGGCCGGCCGATTATCGACCACTGTGAGGATACCGAGCTTGCGGGCGGCGGCCAGATGAACGAGGGCATCATCGCCACCAGGCTTGGCCTGGCCGGTGTGCCCGCCGCCGCCGAAGAGAATATCGTCGCCCGTGACATCGGCCTGGCCGAATTCACCGGTGCCCGGTTGCATATCGCCCATGTCAGCACCCGGGGTTCGGTGGAGATTATCCGCCGCGCCAGGGAGAAGGGTGTCAGGGTCACCGCCGAGGTGACCCCGCACCACCTCACCCTGACGGAAGAAGAGGTCATCGGCTATAACACCAACGCCAAGGTCAATCCACCGCTGAGGACGGAGAAGGATATTGAAGCCCTGATTTCGGGGCTGAGGGAAGGCGTTATCGACGCCATCGCCACCGACCACGCCCCCCACACTGAAAACGACAAGCTATGCGAGTTCGCCCTGGCTCCCTTCGGCATCAGCGGATTTGAGACCGCCCTTGGAAGCCTGATGAGCCTGGTGCACAGTGGCAAGCTGGAGCTCAATTTGCTCATCGCCAGGCTTACCGGCGGGCCGGCTGGTGTTATCGGTAGTAAGCTGGGCACTCTTGCAATCGGCGCCCCGGCTGATATTACCATCCTTGACCCGAATAGAGAGTGGGTTGTTGATACCGCAGAATTTGCCTCCAAGGGCAGAAACACGCCGCTTGACGGCAGAGAGCTTACCGGCAGGGTGATGGCCACCATTTCCGGCGGCAGGCTGGTTCATCAGGGTAAAGAGATGAAGGTTACAGCACGGTAATGACGAAAAGGGCAATTCTGGTCCTTGAGGACGGCTCCGTTTATGAGGGCTTTGCCTTCGGTGCCGAGGTTGATACCTGCGGCGAGGTCGTCTTCAACACCAGCATGACCGGCTATCAGGAGATGCTGACCGACCCCTCCTACGCCGGCCAGATTGTGGTGCCCACCTACCCGCTAATCGGAAAC
This sequence comes from Dehalococcoidia bacterium, assembly GCA_030643515.1. GTDB lineage: Bacteria > Chloroflexota > Dehalococcoidia > Dehalococcoidales > DAOWLH01 > DAOWLH01. Next base: position 3,133 of record DAOWLH010000072.1, read on the forward strand.
TACGGCATAAACGAAGACGACACCGAATCGGCCAAAATCCAGGTCAAGGGCTTCGTCGTCCGCGAGGAGTGCCTGCAGCCCAGCCACTATCTCAGCCGGAAGACCATCCATGACTACCTGGCGCAGAGCGGCATCCCCGGCATCTGCGGCATAGATACCCGCGCCCTCACCCGCAAACTTCGCTCCGCCGGCGTGATGATGGGAATGCTCACCTCAAGCAAGACGCTACCGGAAGCCCTCAATGAACTGGGGAAAATCCCCGGCTACGGCACCGTGGACTTTGTCCGCCTGGTGAGCACCGAAAAGCCCTACCAGTGGCCCCCGGGAGTAGATAACCCTTTATATCATATAGCCGTCCTGGACTGCGGCCTGAAGTACAACATCCTTAGAACTCTAAGCCGCCTCGGCTGCCGGGTGACCGCCCTGCCCTGCACCACCCCACCGGCCGAAATCCTGAAGCTCAACCCCGATGGCATCCTGGTCTCCCCCGGCCCGGGCAACCCGGATTTGCTGGACGGTTTAACCGGCACCGTCAGGGAGCTTATGGGCAAGAAGCCGATGATGGGCATCTGCCTGGGCAACCAACTCATCGCCCGCGCCCTCGGCGGCAGCAACTTCAAGCTCAAGTTCGGCCACCGCGGCGGCAACCACCCGGTTAAGGATTTAAGAAGCGGCCGGGTGCACATCACCGCCCAGAACCACGGCTACGCCGTCGACCCCGATAGCTTGAAGGATAGCCTTGAGGTAAGCCATATAAACCTCAACGACGGCACAGTGGAGGGCCTGCGCCACAAGGAGCTGCCGGTGTTCGCCATCCAGTACCACAGCGAGGCCTCCCCCGGCCCGCTGGACAACACCTATCTATTTGAAAAGTTTCTGGAGATGGCGAGGGGGAAGAAGTAAGCTAATGTTTGTTTTGCACTTTATAGGGAATTTTGTTAAACGGGTTTTGGCTGCCTTTGCGGTAGAAACCCTATCCCCTTTATCCCCTTCC
>DAOWLH010000051.1 GCA_030643515.1 Dehalococcoidia bacterium
GATGCTGGCTTCGTCCTCAACCGGCCCCATAAAAGTCTTGAACATCAGGTTAAACTGACGGGGCTCGGTAAGCTCACCGCCACAGTCGGGGCATGCATTTCCCTTTATCTCATCAAGGCGCCACCTCAGATGGCACTGCTTGCACTCCGACAGGGAATCGGAAAAACCTTCCAGATGGCCGCTGGCCTGCCATGTCCTGGGGTGCATCAAAATGCTGGTGTCCAAGCCGACCATATCATCTCTCTGCTGAACGTTAGCCTGCCACCAGGCCTGCTTCACATTTTGCTTGAGCTCTACCCCCAGAGGGCCGTAGTCCCAGGTACTGGCAATACCGCCGTATATCTCGCTGCTTGGAAAGACGAAGCCACGCCGGCGGCACAGCGAAACGATTTTTTCCATTTTGTCCTGATTTGGCTGCCTGTCGGTCACTGCAATATCACTCCTCGGGCTTGTGCTGGCTGTCGTTATCAGTAGAAATGCGGGATTGCTTATATGCCTGGATGAAGAAAACCGTTAAGATAATACCACCGATGGCCATTATTATCAGGGTGAAGAGCCAAATGGGCACCAGGTGCATGCTATAGACATTGTAGCTGAAAATATCCAGCATTACAAAAGCGAGTACAATTTGAGGCAGTACCACCATGTTGCCCATGATAAGTACCACCCTCTCTATGTTTACGGGGCTTGCTGCCTGTGCAAAAGAACGCCCCAACCGGGAGGTGCTCCAGATAATCACCACGGCGGCCAGGGCAAGAAGAAGCTGTGGGAGTATCACCAGCAACAAATAGCTCTGGCGGCCAAACCAGCCCTGGGGGATGCCGTCCGTGCCAAAGCGGTAGGCCACCTCTGACGGCATCAGGTGATAAGAATAGGCAGCCAGAACTATCGACAGCATTAGTATCACCAGCGGCAGTACGATATATTTCCACCGGAAGAATACTTCATCTGTCGCCGTTGTTTTCCTGGCCGGCTTCCCGTCTTTTGCTTTCTGCTGGCGCTGCCGGAGATACCAGGCAATAGCAATTCCCGCAGGGAGGCCAAGCAGCAGGAGAAGCCCAACAACCAGAATTACAGTACCCATTTTAAGCCAGCATCAGACTAAATACGTAAAAACTACCAGCTTTGACATTGGATGTCAAAGAGGCTCCCGGAGGGATAGCCGTCTCCTTGTGGTTGGCCAGAGTTGATGTTAAAATTATCCACGGGCAAATAATGATACTTGAGAAATTAGTTGTTGGGCCACTTGCATCCAACTGTTACATAATCGGTTCAGAAACCAGCCGGGCAGGGGCAGTAATAGACCCCGGCGATGATGCCCGGCAAATCCTTGCCGGCATTAATGAGCTGGAACTAGACATAAAGTATATACTTCTCACCCATGGCCACCTGGACCACACTGGCGCGTTAAAAGAAGTCAAGGAATCCACCGGCGCCAGTGTTGCTGTTCACAGCGCCGATGTTAAGAATCTCAATGACGACTATTTGAGTCTATTTACGGGTATTTCTTATCCCAAGCCACCACCGCCAGACCGCTTGCTTGAGGATGGTGACACCATAGACATCGGCGACTTTAGCTTAACCGTGGTACACACCCCTGGACACTCTCCCGGTGGCATATGCCTTCTGGGAGGCGGTATCCTGTTTAGCGGGGACACCCTTTTTAACTTCGGCATCGGCCGGGCGGATTTGCCTGGCGGCAATTCCCGGCAACTGATGGAGAGCATCCATAAGCGGCTCTTGAAACTGCCGGACGAGATAAAGGTTTACCCCGGCCACGGCCCTGATACCACCATCGGAGCCGAGCGCCGGAGCAATCCATTTCTTATATAAGCCCGCCAAAGCCGGCCAGAACCGGAGCCAGCACCAGAGCGATTATCGAGATTAGCTTTATCATGATATTCAGCGACGGACCGGAGGTGTCCTTCATCGGGTCACCGACGGTATCGCCGACTACGGCTGCCTTGTGCGCCTCCGAACCCTTGCCACCATAGGCTCCCGTTTCGATCCACTTCTTGGCGTTATCCCAGGAGCCACCGGCGTTGGCGAAGGTTATTGCCAGAATAAAGCCGGTGACGATAGCTCCGGTCAGAAAGCCACCCAGAGCCAGCGGTCCCAGAATCAGGCCGACCACGACGGGGGAAGCGATGGTGATAATACCCGGCAGCAGCATCTGCTTGATTGAGTCCCGGGTACAGATGTCAACACAGCGTTTGTATTCTGGCCGGGCGGTTCCTTCCATCAGTCCCGGTATTTCACGGAACTGGCGGCGCACCTCGTTGACTATGGAGAAGCTGGTCTTGCCGACAGCATTCAGGGTTAAAGCGCAGAAAACAGCTGGTAAAGCCGCTCCCAGAAAGAGACCGGCGATGACGTGGGGATCCAGCAGGCTTATTTCGGCCATGCTGATGCCGACTGCCTGGGTGTAGGCAAGTAGAAGAGCCAGCGCCGTCAGTCCGGCGGCGCCGATGGCAAAGCCCTTGCCGGTAGCAGCGGTGGTGTTACCCAGAGAGTCCAGGGCATCGGTGCGCTCCCTTATTTCAGGCGGCAGGCCGGACATCTCGACGATGCCACCGGCATTATCGGCCACCGGCCCATAGGCATCGGTGGCGTCCTGAATGCCCAGTGTCGCCAGCATGCCGACGCCAGCGATGGCAACGCCATAGACATCGGCAAAGTTGTAGGCGACCATAATAGCAACAACGATGAACAGAACCGGTGGAAGAGTGCTCAGCAAACCGTTGGCAAAGCCGCTGATGATGTTGGTACCGGCCCCGGTCTGGGAAGCAGTGGAGATGCGCAGTGTCGGTGAATAGGAGTAAGAAGTGAAGAAGTTGGTACTCTCACCGATAAGAACTCCGGCAACCAGACCAACCAGGATGGCCCAGAAGACGTTGATATCGGCATCGAGGGCCCAGACAACCAGAAACGAAAAAACTGCCGTCAGAATTGAGGCGGCGAAGGTGCCACGACGGAGCGCATTGAGCAGAGCTCTCATTTCCAATTTCTCGCTCACTCTGACCAGGAAAATGCCGATTATGGAGGCCAGGATTCCGCCGGCGGCGACCAGTATAGGTAAAAACCAGGCAGTGGCCAGGTCGGGCACAAGCGACCTCCCCAGGGTAGCCGAAAAAAAGGCTATCGCCCCCAGGGTTATAGTGGCAATGACCGAGTCGACGTATGATTCAAAGAGGTCGGCACCCATACCGGCGACGTCACCGACATTATCGCCGACAAAATCAGCGATGACGGCGGCGTTGCGGGGGTCATCCTCGGGTATTCCTTTTTCAACCTTACCCACAATATCGGCACCGGTGTCGGCAGCTTTGGTGTATATACCACCGCCAACCCTGGCGAATATGGCTACCGAGGAAGCTCCAAAGCCATAGCCAGGGATAATTATAAGGAAGTCGGGGTGGTTACCGAAGGCAAAGTAGAGAATACTCAGGCCGATGATACCTATGCCGACTACAGACAGGCCCATAACCGAGCCGCTGCGGAAGGCAACCCGTAGTCCCTGGTTAAGACTCTTCTGTGTTGCTGCTGCCGTCCTAGAGTTAGCTCGGATGGCAACACTCATGCCGACAAAACCGGCAAGGCCGGAGCTAACGGCGCCGAAGACAAAAGCCAGCGATATAAGCCAGCCCAGGTTGGGCACCACACCTAATATAATGGCCACCACGACGACAAAAATGGCCAGAACCCGGTATTCCCTCCCCAAAAAGGCCAGCGCCCCCTCTTTGATGGCGGCAGATATTTCCCTGACCTTTTCTGAGCCTTGCGGCTGTTTCAGCACGTAGTAGGCCAGAAAAGCAGCCACCACCAGACTCAGGATTCCAGATAAAACGGCGATTACAACTGGATCCAATCAAAGCCTCCTTTTATTTGATTCAGATATTATGCTAAAACCTTCCAGCCTGTCTTCCAGGCGTTTTTGCTGCATGGTCAGTGTCAGGTCGCTGCGCGTCCTTTCCAGGACACCACGGACCATATCGGTAGTGCGTCTTAGACCACCGGTTATGGCATCGGGGAAGTCTATGGTAACCAGAACGTTATAGACGTCGTCCATAGCCCGTAAATATTCCTCTGCCCGTGACTGGTCGCCCCGTCTCAGACTGTCCAGGAGATAGCGGCGGAGTTCGCCCACTGCCTCGCCCAGCCCGTTCAGATAAGGAGCATAGTCAACACCAAGCTCTTCAGGGCCTGGTAGCTTTGCCCCCGATACCAGGGATAAGGTGATACTGCCTTCGGCAAACTCTCTCTGGGCGTTCCATAGAAAGCCGATGTTGCGCAGCTCACTGCAAGTATTTAAGCTCTTCTCCGCCTCAGAAATTAGCTCGCCGGCCCGGGCAAGCATATCACGGGTGCCGTCAAACTCGCCGCGATGCAGAGCGCGGATGGCGTTGCTGCAGTACCGAATGGCCTCGCGGCACAGGGGCAGCGCCTTCTCCCGGGCGGCATCTTTTGCCTGAAAGTCAGCCCTTACCCTGTCGGCGATGGAATCAAGGTCGTCTGTCAACCGGCTCATTCCTTCATTCCGATTCTATTCACTATTTGCCTGGTCGCCGTTTCCGGTGATTCGGCAGCCATGATGGCACTTATTACCGCTACCGAATCAGCTCCGGCAACCACGACTTCAGCAGCATTGTGCCGACCTATGCCGCCTATTGCCACCAGCGGTAGAGTGGTCGTTTTTTTGATGGCTCTTAATGACTCCAGCCCAATAACCTTCCCTTCAGTTTTTGTTTCTGTTGGGAATATGGCACCGGCGGCAATATAATCGGCACCTGCGGCAGCAGCCGCTTTCGCCTGCCCAGTATTGATCACCGAGCAGCCGATGATTTTATCCAGCGGTAAAAGCCTGCGGGCCTCGGCAACCGGCAGGTCCTGCTGTCCCAGATGCAGTCCGTCGGCATCGGCAGCCAGGGCCAGGTCGAGGTGGTCATTGATTATAAAGAGAACATTGTTCTCGGCACAGAGTCGCCCCAGATATCTGGCAATGAATAGCAGTTCCCTTTTGGCCGATGTCCTGTCGCGCAGCTGAATTATGCTGGCACCCCCCTTGATTACCGCCGAACCAAACTCGGCATGACTGCGCCCCTTTAAGAAATCAGTATCTATGATAGCATAAAGCCCCAGGATGCGTTCAGCTTTGTCCTGGCGTAACAGCATGGATATCAGCTCTCGTTCCAGCGTGTAGAGACTGAATCTGGCCTGCTTGAACTTGGCTGGTTTCAGATTGACATGCGGAGTTTTGGCCAGTTCCTCAATTACCCGCATAGATTGCTGGAGGCGCCTGCTGTTGGCGATAACTGTCTCGTATAATTGTCTTGTCCTCTGCTGCTGCTCAAGTTCGATGTCAGCGCCGACATCTCGCTCGGCATCACGGGCCTGAAGCAGCCGCTGGTTGAGAGCCTGGTCGACAGGTGTTAGCTCATGGCGCATAGTCTTCAGCTTTTCTGTTAGCGATGCGTCATCAAGCGTCAACCTGGCTATGTCTTCCAGCAGTCGCAGGCCTTCCCCGATGCGATTCAGATTGGCGTCAATAATACGAAATTGTTTTTGGGGTGATACTTCCACCATTGCTCCTTCGGTTAGAGTGGACAAACGGCTCATTTTATCATAAGTGGACAGGCAGGGTAAACAGGCTCTCAGGACTCGCTTACGGCGTTTTTGATTAATTCAATGCGGGGGACGGCCGGCCCCTCTGGTCAAGCTCGACGGCAACGAAATCAATGCGTAAGGATGCCGTCTCTGGCCACTTATGGCTCTGGAGGTAACTGAGGGCGACGGCTATCAGCCTGGCTTTTTTTGCCTTGGTGATGGACTCTTCCGGACAGCCAAACTCCTGGCTGGTTTTTGTCCTGACCTCAACAAAGACCAGGCAGTCCTGGTGCTCGGCCACGATGTCAATCTCACCTTCAGGGCATCGGTAATTGGTTTCCAGTACACGGAAGCCCTGCTTCTCCAGAAAATCTCTGGCTAATTTCTCACCCAGCATGCCGGTTTCGCGACGGCTGTGTGTCACGGGCAAACCATCCCTTTAATGGGCTGAAAAGAGCGGCGGTGAATGGGTGACGGCCCCAATCGCTCCAGACCGGTTACATGTTCCTCCGTCCAGTACCCCTTGTTCTGTGATAAGGCGTAGCCGGGATAGAGCCTGTCCTGCTCTATCATAAGGTGGTCCCTGCTTACCTTGGCAACTATTGAAGCACAGGCAATGGAAAAACACAGCCGGTCTCCGTTAACAATCCCTTTCTGGGGCAGAGATACTCCAGGCAGGCGCAGGTAGTCTATGAGCAGGCTATCGGCTGACGGTGACAACTGAGCTATCGCCTGCATCATAGCTAACTGAGTGGCCCGGACTATGTTTTTGGCATCCACGACCTCGTGGGAGACGATACCAACTCCTATGGATATTGCCACTTCCCGGACATGGTAACAAAGATACTCTCGTTTCTTTGGGGTGAGCAGCTTGCTGTCCCTTACCTGCTTCATCCAGGAAGCCTTAAGGCGACGGGGCAGGATAACGGCAGCGGCAACCACCGGGCCGGCCAGAGCACCGCGGCCGACTTCATCGAGCCCGGCGATGGAACGATAGCCCTGAGTGATCAGATTCGCCTCTTCAACAAAGGATGGAAGGATGTCATGAATCATAAAATCTCACACCTTAAGCGAGTTCAACGGTTTCGATGACGCCGCCGCCAAGCACCTCTTCACCTCGGTAAAAAACTATGGATTGCCCCGGGGTGATTGCCCGTTGCGGCTGGTCGAAGCAAACCCGGGTGCCATCATTTTCAAGGCAAAGGCTTGCTGCGACTGCCGGTGATTTATAGCGGATTTTTGCCGTGATTCCACTCAGGTCCTGGGGGGGCTCACCCGAAATCCAGTGCAACTGGCGGGCAAGGAGCCGACTACTCAAAAGCATGTCTTCGGGGCCTACGACCACCCTGTTATTATCGGCATCAAGACTGACAACGTAGAGGCGCTTGCCAGAGGACAGCCCCAGGCCCCGTCTCTGGCCGACAGTGTAGCAAGCCAGACCCTGGTGTCTGCCCAGGATCTCGTCCCCGGTATCAACAATATCACCGGGTTGCAAAGGGAGATGCCGGGAAACGAAGGAGCGATAGTCGCCAGAAGGTATGAAGCAGATATCCTGGCTCCCCCGGCTGGTATCCACCGGCAGGCCGAGGGCAACCGCTTTTTTCTTCACCTCCGATTTATGCATGTGACCGATAGGCAGCATGATCCGCTGCAGCTGGCTTTGGCCGATGACATAAAGGAAATAGGACTGGTCTTTCCGAGGATCGGCGCCTTTAAGCAGGCGATGGCCATTAGCCGACGACTTAGTCCGGGCATAGTGCCCGGTTGCCATAAAGTCGGCATCCATTTCCTGCGCCTTCTCTAGCAGGGCGTCAAACTTTATGAACCGGTTACAGATGACACAGGGATTGGGGGTCCGCCCCCGGTGGTATTCATCGCAAAAATAGTCAACCACCTTGCGGGAAAAAAGCTCACCGAAATCAACCACAGAATGGGGAATACCCAGCTTTCGAGCCACACGTTGGGCCCTTTCTGGAGCCGGGGAACCAGCAAAGAGCTGCATGGTGATGCCCATTACCTTAAAGCCCTGCTCCTTGAGAATGGCCGCTACCATAGAGGAATCCACCCCCCCACTCATAGCGACAGCAACCCGCCCCCCTGTCATGTCAGGCTCCCCGATGCGGCAATAACCGGCCTACATTTTCCCAGATAGTCTCGGCTATCTTTTTTCTAGGTTGGTTAGCATTAACTACGAGCCAGCGCCCTGGTTCTCCGGCAGCCAGCTTAAGATAGCCCTGCCGTACTCTCTCGTGAAAGGCGACATCCTCTTTCTCAAAACGGTCCGCTAGCTCGGATTTCTTGCGGGACAAACCGTCAGCCACGGATATATGCAGCAGTATTGTCAGGTCCGGTTTTATTCCCTGTGTGGCAGCATCGTTAACTGTTTTCACCACTGACTGGGCCAGCCCCCGGCCATAGCCCTGATAAACGGTGGTGGAATCGGCAAAACGGTCGCAAATAACCGTTTTGCCGGCTGCCAGATTAGGCCTGATGACTTTATCCAACAGCTGGCTTCTGGCAGCATTGAACAAGAGGAGCTCGGTCAATGGTGATACCTCCATCCCATCCTGCCACTTCAGCCAGTGGCTTACCTCGTCCCCCAGAGGCGTGCCTCCTGGCTCATGGGTTAGGAGAACGGGAGTGGCCTGCCTGGACAGTCGCTGGTGCCACTCTCCGGCCTGAAAGCTCTTGCCCGAGCCTTCTCCACCCTCAAAGGTAATGAACAAGGCCATAGCTATGCTTCCATCTCCTTTTTGTATATGGTAACCCGCCGCTTTGGCTCCCTCCCCAGACTTTTTGAGAGCAGGCTGCTTCTTTCGGCGACAATGTGCTGCAAACGCCTGATGTAGGCACTCTGTGGACTGAGTTCCGCCACATCCTGACCGCCCAGCACGCCGCTGGCTGCCTCCTCGGCTTCCCTGATGGCGGCACTAAAGGCACCACCCCGGCTGGTGATTTTACTGGTGCTGACTGCCGGGAACATGGTGGTCAACATCTGCCGTAACTGTACCGGTGTGTGCTTTCGGAGCACGTAGATAGGCAGGGCAGCCGCTTCGGCATCTCTGATTTTCTGGGGCCTCCGGCGGTAGTAGCTTTTTGAGGTAATCATCAGGTCGGCTTCCCCCGGATTATCAGCTAAATTCAAGGTCAGGCTCATATCCCGCGCTACCTGCTCCAGACGGCTGCGGTTTATACCGAAAGGATAAAGGCGGGGAAGCACCTGACCCTGAGCTCTCTCCGGGGGTTGTCTATCTCTGGCAGGCCTTCGCACAATATCAGGCAGCTCCTCTCGCTCTATACGGACATCTCCGGTTTTGTCCAGCCAGCGGATCTCGGTGGTACTGGGTTGAGTGCGCAAAATGGCATCAACAGCCTGACCGACATCAGGGTGAACCGCTACCTGGTTCCTGTCTTGAATCTCGACGACGATATCAAAAGTGGGTGGTGATTTTCGCTCCAATATCGTCTTTTGGGTGCCGCGACGTTTGGCTTCTTCATCACCCAGAGTCACTGCCTGGATGCCTCCAATGAGGTCGGACAGGGTCGGGTTGACCATCAGGTTTCCCAGTGTATTGCCGTGGGCGGTGCCGATCAGCTGGACACCACGCTCAGCAATAGTCCGGGCGGCCAGAGCCTCAAGCTCGGTGCCAATCTCATCGATGATTATAACCTCGGGCATGTGATTTTCCACGGCTTCAATCATCACCGCATGCTGCATAGTAGGTGTTGTCACCTGCATCCGGCGGGCGTGGCCGATGGCCGGGTGGGGGATATCGCCATCGCCGGCAATTTCGTTGGAGGTGTCAACAATAACTACCCGTTTCTTGAGGTCATCGGCCAGCACACGGGCGGCTTCGCGAAGCATGGTGGTTTTACCGATACCGGGGCGGCCTAAAAGCAGCACGCTTCTGGCTGACTGGACAAGGTCTTCAATGATCTTTATGGTGCCGAATACAGCCCGGCCAACACGGCAACTCAAGCCGATAATACGCCCTTTGCGATTCCTGATGGCGGAAATGCGATGCAGTGTCCGCTCAATGCCAGCCCGGTTGTCATCACCAAAGCTACCGAGACGGGAGGTAACATAGTCAATATCCTCACGGCTTACTTCCCCGGGGCTGAGGATCACTTCTCTATGAGGAAAACGAGCTTCGGGGGGGCGACCCAGGTCCATGACAACCTCCAGCAGGTCACCAATATCTTCCTGTCGCCGAAGTGGCTGCTGGATGTGTGAAGGCAGTATTTCAACTAAAGAGTCCAGGTCATTACCGGATACTTCTGGTGAGTGTTTATCTGCCATTTATAAGTGCCCCAATTGGTAAACTGTGACCATTGTACTATTATCCCGATGCCTCATCAAGCTTCTACGGCTGGCTTATTTTGTGATATACTTTGCCGATGCCAGCGTAGCTCAGTGGTAGAGCAGCGGTTTCGTAAACCGCAGGTCAAGAGTTCGACTCTCTTCGCTGGCTCCATAACAGGTTATAAGGTTGGAATGTATGAGTAAATTCATAGATAAGCTAAGGCAGTCATCGCAGATGGCAGTGCGACCAATGGGTTTTAAGGCCGCACACACTATCTCCAAGTCAAGGTTACTGCTCGTCGCCAGACTGGGGCAATCCAAAATTGATGCACTGGATGAACTCGTAGCCGGTGCCGATGCCGGGCTTTTACCGGTAACCGGAACCTACGGAGCTACTAGACTAAAAGAGGCGGTGAAATCAATGTCGCCCATCCCCTTTGGGGCCTGGCTGGAAGCAACGGGGCGGAGAGAGGTAAAACAGCTTGACAGAGCAGGTGCTGACTTTATGATTTTTGCAGCGGAAAAGATGCCGCTATCACTGCCAGATACCGAAGAGATGGGCCGAATCCTGGCGATTGAGCCCCTTGATAAAGAGTGGCTGATACCGGCAATCAATGACCTCCCCCTGGATGCAGTGTTTATTGAAAGCCAGTCAAAGAGCGGTCTCACCTGGCATCAACTGATGATAATCAAGCGTATTGCCGGCCTGCTGACCAAGCCGGTACTGGTTCCCGTAAATGCCGTTATCAGCCAAAAAGAGCTTCAGTTACTCTGGGAAGCGGGTGTTGCTGGAGTGGTAGCTGATGTCACCCCGGAAAAGCGTGGTGAATTAAAAAAGCTTCGCCAGATAATTGATAGCCTGACGCCACCATCAAAGGTCAGGCGGGGGAAAGCGAGGGCACTGGTACCGGCTGTACTCGCAGAATTAAGCCCGGTAACTGGAGAAGAAGAAGAGGAAGAGGAATCCCTCTAGAGCTTCTTTAGCATGGGGTTGCTAAGCGCTGGGGCCGGTTAGCTGCCACGACTTTCCTTCGGTAATAATCGTTGGCGCAATTATCATCTCAACCTGCTGCATCTCTTTGATGGTAGCTGCACCGCAGACACCCATTGCTGTGCGCAGAGAGCCAACCAGGTTCTGGCTGCCATCGGTGACCGAGGTTGGCCCGAAGAGAATCTGTTCCAGAGTACCGGTTGTCCCCACCTTTATCCTGGTACCCCGGGGAAGTGCCGGATGGGGGTGAGACATGCCCCAGTGGTAACCCCTGCCGGGGGCCTCCATGGCCTGGGCGAAGGGAGAACCGAGCATAACGGCATCGGCACCGGCGACAATGGCCTTACACACCTCCCCACCCTTGCGGAAGCCACCATCTGTTATTATGGGCACATATCTGCCGGATTCTTTCAGGTAGCTGTCTCTGGCAGCGGCACAGTCAATGGTAGCTGTTATCTGGGGGACACCGACACCAAGAACTTCCCTGGTGGTACAGGCGGCACCGGGGCCAACACCTACCAGAATTCCAGAGACGCCAGTCTGCATAAGTTCCAGGCAGGCGTTATGGCTGACACAGTTACCGACGACCACCGGTATCGGTACCGACTGGCAGAGCTCACTGAAAACCAGTCCGCGATAGCTCTTGGATATATGACGGGCAGTGGTAACTGTTGATTGAACCACCAGAATATCAGCCTGGGCTTCGGCAATCAGAGATGCAAAGCGCTTGGTATTTGCCGGAGTCAACGAGACAGCGCACACCGCTCCGGCACTCTTGATTTTATTAATCCGCTCACCGATGAGGTTTTCCTTAATCGGCTGAGAATATATCTTTTGCAGCAGGGCAGTAATTTTACTATCCGGTGACTGGGAAACCTCGGCCAGTATCTCACCGGGGTTGTCGTAACGGGCCTGAATACCCTCGAGGTTGAGCACCGCCAGCCCTCCCATCTTACTCATGGCAATGGCAATGTCGGGGTCGGTCACAGCATCCATGGCCGCCGCCAGAATGGGAATAGCCAGGGTGTTGTTGCCTATCACAAGCTCGATGTTTGTCTGGTCCGGATTTAAGGTGATATCTCCAGGCACGATAGCCACTTCGTCAAACCCATAAGCGCGGCGCAGTTGATTGGATTGCGATGGGCTCATCATGTCCTCCCTTAAGGGAAAACTATAACAAAAGCCGCTTTTTAAGTCAAGAAATTCGAGGTTATACCTAGAGCACTCACTAAGGCAGGTTACGGGGCTGCCGGAGAGCCCACCCGCCGGCAACCCAATGCTACATCAGCTAGCCAAGGATGGCTGCTACATCCTGCTCCGGAGTGGTTATCATCTTCAGGCCGAAGGTGTCCTGTAGTATCTTGAAAACGTTGGCGGAGATGAATGCCGGAGGACTGGGACCGATGCGAATATCCTTAATGCCCAGATGGAGCAGCGTCAGCAGAATGGCCACTGCCTTTTGTTCATACCAGGAAAGCACCATAGAGAGAGGTAGTTCGTTGACACCGACGTCGAAGGCTTTTGCCAGCGCCAGGGCTACCTGTATTGCCGAGTAGGCATCGTTGCACTGGCCGATGTCCAGCAGGCGGGGCAGGCCATCGATGGTGCCCAGGTCAAGGTTGTTGAATCGGTACTTGCCACAGGCCAGCGTCAGCACCAGGGTATCCTGGGGCAGCTTTTCAACAAACTCGGTGTAGTAGTTGCGTCCCGGCCTGGCGCCATCGCAGCCGCCGACCAGGAAAAAGTGGCGTATCTTGCCTGTTTTGACCAGGTTAACAACTTTGTCCGCAACCCCAAGAATGGCCGTGTAATGGAAGCCGGTGGTTAAAGACCCTCCCGATTCTTCAGTGAGAGGTGGCAAGCTCCTGGCCTTATCAATCAAGGGTTGGAAGTTACGCCCTTCTATATGGGTGGCGCCCGGTATACCGGCCATACCACTGGTGAAAAGCCTATCTTTGTATGATTCTTTGGGCAGCAAGGCGCAATTGGTGGTGGCCAGTATGGCACCGGGGAAGCGGGCAAACTCCTCCTTCTGTTTCTGCCAGGCACCACCAAAGTTAGCCACCAGGTGACTGAACTTCTTGAACTCAGGATAGGCATGGGCGGGCAGCATCTCACCATGAGTGTAGACGTTAATGCCTGTGCCCTCGGTCTGCTTTAGCAGTTCGTGCAAATCGAGCAGGTCGTGGCCGGTTATGAGGATGCCCGGACCCGCCCTGGTACCGGTGGAGACTTCCGTCGGCGTTGGGTTGCCGAAGTGGCTGGTGTGTGCCCCGTTCAACATCTCCATGGTTCTAAGGTTCATCTCGCCACACTTCAGGACAAGGCCGACATAGCGATTGGCGTCAAGGTTTACGTTGGTGGCAGTGGTGAAAAGAGCTTCGGAGATGAAGGCATCAACTTCATCATCACTGGCGCCAAGTTCCCGGGCGTGATGGACATAGGCGGCCATACCCTTAAGACCGAAGAGCAACGTATCCTGAAGGCTCTGGATGTCCTCGGTCTTCTCGCACACTCCAATCGTTGTACACCCGGTCCCCTTGGCTGTCTGTTCGCATTGATAGCAAAACACTATTTTTATTCCTCCTGATTAAGTTCTTTAACTGCTACAATTGTCGATTCCGGCATCATCCCATCATAGGCAATTGCCTCCTGATATTACTAATTATCAGCACTGTGCCGCTTTTGACTCCAGCATTGCTGCCAGAGTTATTTCGCCGAGTTGCTTCTCCAGAACCTCCTGGAGCTCTGCTATCTTGGTCGAGACGATACAGTTCGGCTGCCAGGGGCAACTGCTAAGATCCAGCAGACAGTTCCTCATCACCAGTTCGCCCTGAATGGCCCGTACCACGTCACGCAGAGAAATCCGTTCCGGTTCCAGGGACAGGGTGAAGCCGCCCCTGGGCCCCATGTGCGCCTGGCAAAGCCCTGCCTGGCTCAATCTCCTGAGGATTTTATAGGTAAACTCAAGAGGTATGTCCTGGGC
>DAOWLH010000074.1 GCA_030643515.1 Dehalococcoidia bacterium
ATAGCCCGTCTTGGGATTCAGGATGTGGTGGACTTCTTTATCCGGGTCAAAGTATCGTGCGTAGTTGCCCGATGTGGCCACCGCCCTGTCAGAAAAAGCGAAGCTGGCCAGTGATTGGCTGGTGTCATCCGGATTGACCAGAGCGATAGTCCACAGTTTCCCCCGGGGCTTTGAGCCAAGGGCACTGACATCACCGCCGACATCAACCAGGGCGTGTTTGATACCTCTATTTGCAAGGACAACCAGTGCCTCCTCGGCAGCATAGCCCTTGGCGATGCCACCGAGGGTAATCTGCATGCCGGCTACTTTGAAGTATATCCGGTCAGACTCAAGGCCTATCTTTTCCCAGTCGACCAGGTTCAATGCTTCGTTTATTATGGCCTGCTGGGTTTCCGGGCTTTCCTGCCACAGGCCGCCGGCCTAGAGGTCCAGCAGGGGCTGAACGGTTATATCGAAGTAGCCGTCCGTCATCTGGCCGTAGTCCAGCGACAGAGAGATAAGCTGCCATAGCTCCGGCGATGGATTATCCAGAGAGCCATCCTGGTTGAGCCGCCAGGCCTCGGCTGTCTCATCGAAGTTGGAGGCCCTGGCCTCGATATATTCAATCCGGGAAAGGGCGGTATTCATGGCCAGCTTTGCCGATACCTCGTCCGAGGCATAGATGGTAATGGTGACGAAGGTGCCCATCATGGAGCGGGTTTCTTTAAACTCAGCAAGAACCGGGGCGCAGGAGGTAGAGCTGAATATCACGGTGGCGAGCAGCATAAGGCTCAGCATTATGCTGCTCGCCGTGCTCAAATATCGCATCCAAGACCTAAATAGTTATATGCCATAAGTTAGGGTGTTTGGCGGGAACTGCCGAAAAATGAAGTACCTATACAAGCATAGCATAAACTGGTGCTGTGATTCTACATCAGGACCTGGTGGCGGGCAGACTATCCCTTTATCACGCCGATGGGTCTGGTCCTGGCGACTATTCTGGATATGCCGGCGTTGTGGGTAACATTGACGACCGAAGTAACGTCTTTGTAAGCCTCGGGGGCTTCTTCAGCCAGCCCGGACAGGTTGCCAGTCCGCACCGTTATACCGCGGGCCTTAAGAGTATTAAGCACGTCTCGTCCTTTGATGTGCCTCTTGGCGGCAGTCCGGCTTTGTATCCGGCCGGCACCGTGGCAGGTGGAGCCAAAGGTCTCTCGCATTGCCTGCTCGGTGCCCACCAGGATGTAGGAAAGACGCCCCATGTCCCCGGGGATGAGGATGGGTTGGCCAATCAAGGCGTACTTCCGGGGCACGTCGGAGTGGCCGGCGGGGAAGGCGCGGGTGGCGCCCTTGCGGTGGACGCAGAGCTTTTCCCGGTGGCTGTTAACCGTGTGCTCTTCTATCTTGGCGATGTTATGGGCTACGTCATAGACCAGCTCCAGACCGGCATCAGTTTCACTTACGTCCAGCACCCGGCAGAAGGCCTCTCTCACCCAGTGGGTGATACACTGCCGGTTGGCCCAGGCATAGTTGGCGGCACACCTCATGGCGGCAAGATAGGCCTGCCCTTCCGGAGACTCCACCGGGCTGCAGGCGAGCTGGCGGTCGGGGACCTGGATGCCGTATTTTTGCATGGCGGTCACCATCTGCTTGATATAGTCATCGGCGGTCTGGTGGCCCAGGCCGCGGGAGCCGCAGTGGACAAGGAGCATCACCTGCCCCTCTCGGTCTATGCCCATGGCCCTGGCTGTGTCAGCCTCATATATCCGGTCAACTACGGCGACCTCAAGGAAGTGGTTCCCCGAGCCCAGCGTGCCCAGCTGTGGAACGCCCCTTTCCTTAGCCCGGCTGCTGACACGGCCGGGGTCGGCGGCGGCCATCTCGCCGCTTTCTTCGGTGGTCTCCAGGTCTTCCGGGCGGCCAAAACCCTTCTCCACCGCCCAGCGGGAGCCCTTTACCAGCACCTGGTCAATCTCTCCGGGGCGCAGCCTTATCTTGCCCTTTGACCCCAGGCCGGAGGGGACATTTTCGTATAGGGTATCGATCAGCTCTTTTATCCGGGGGATGATCTCATCGCCGGTAAGGTTGGTGCGTAGCAGCCGTACGCCGCAGTTGATGTCAAAGCCGACCCCGCCTGGAGAGATGACGCCGTCTTTAATTCTCATGGCAGCTACCCCGCCGATGGGGAAGCCGTAGCCCCAGTGAATATCAGGCATGGCCAGCGAATGGCCGACTATGCCTGGCAGGTGGGCTACGTTGGCCACCTGCTCGGCCACCTGCTCGGTGAGAATATGCTCCAGCATGTCCCGGTCGGCGTAAATGAGCCCGGGCACGCGCATACCCGCTCTGTAGCTTCTGGGTATGCGCCAGCGGTACTCGTCCACTTTCTCTATGGTGCCGCTCCACCTGGTCATGGTCTCATCCTTAGATATCAAAAATAACCCTTATTTGGTTCTTCTCCCGGTCCACCTTAAGCAGGTGGTAGGTGGCTGACTTGACACCTGTTTTCAGCTTGTGGCGTGCCGGGTCGTACTTCTCACCTGAGCATACCGCTACCATGTGGTTTTCATCAAGTTCGCTGATATCGAATTTTCTAAAGAGCAACATTTCAACGTCGAAGAAATAGAGCAGCCGGTTGAGCCACTCAAAGAGCAGGCCTTCCGTGTCAACCTCGTTGATTTCCAGCCGGCGGGACGTGGTATCCCTTACCGTTTTTAGCTCGGCAATTATAGAGAACATGCCGTAGGCAGCATTGGCAAAGGCTTCCTCAAGCGTCTGGCCGTAAGCAACCAGGCCGATGTCAGCGGTATGCTCTATAAATTGGTATCGCCTCACTGCCTGTCTCCCAATCCACAAAAACCCTCCGGCTTAATTGTATCACTTTTAAGTCAATTAAATTTTTTAAAGACCCGTGCAATAACTGTATTTTAGGTGCTAAAAACTGGTAGAATAGAGCACAACTTTCATATAAGCTTGTTAAAGCGGGGGTGATAAATGACAAAAAGAGAAGAAGGCAAAGAATACGTTCTCAAGATGGCCAGGGAGTACGATGTCAAGTTCATCCGGCTGTGGTTCACCGACATCCTGGGGATACTCAAGAGCTTTGCCATTACCATTGAGGAGCTGGAAGGAGCTTTGGAGGAAGGCATGGGCTTTGACGGCTCGTCTATTGAGGGCTTTGCCCGCATAGACGAAAGTGACATGGTGGCACTACCCGACCCGGACACCTTCAAGATACTACCCTGGCGGCCGCGGGAGCACCGGGCGGTAGGGCGCATGTTCTGCGACATCTTAAGGCCCGGCGGGCAGCCCTTTGACGGCGACCCGCGCTACATATTAAAGAAGAACCTCAAGCGGGCGGCCGACCTGGGCTACACCTTCTATGTCGGCCCGGAGCTGGAATACTTCTACTTTGAAGACTCAAAGAGCACCAAGCCATTGGACCAGGGGGGCTACTTTGACCTGACGCCCCTGGATGTAGCCACCGACTTCAGGCGGGACACGGTACTTGCCCTGGAAGAGCTGGGCATAGGTGTTGAGTACTCCCACCACGAGGTAGCCGCCAGCCAGCACGAGATAGACATGCGCTACACCGACGCATTAACCATGGCGGACAACGTGATGACCTACCGGCTGGTGGTAAAAGAGATAGCACTACAGAACGGGGTCTATGCCACCTTCATGCCCAAGCCGGTGTATGGCGTCAACGGCAGCGGCATGCACACCCACCAGTCGCTGTTCAAAGGTAGTGTCAACGCCTTCTTTGACAAAAATGACAGATACAACCTCTCGCCGGTAGCCAAGAGCTACATAGCCGGACTTTTAAAGCACGCTGTGGAGATAACGGCGGTCACCAACCAGTGGGTCAACTCCTACAAGCGGCTGGTACCCGGCTATGAAGCGCCGGTCTATCTCTCCTGGGCCAGGCGCAACCGCTCCGACCTGATACGGGTACCGGAATACAAACCGGGGCGGGAAAATGCCACCAGGGTAGAACTGCGCTCACCGGACCCGGCCTGCAACCCCTATCTTGCCTTCAGCGTCATGCTGGCTG
>DAOWLH010000043.1 GCA_030643515.1 Dehalococcoidia bacterium
GGAGATAGACGGCGCCCTTGTTGGCGGTGCCAGCCTCGATGCCGACCAGTTTATCAGCATTGTCCGGCAGGCCGCCGAAATTAAAGGTAACTAACTTAAACCTCTCGTACTGCCAAAGACATTTAAACGCATGAACCATCTCGTTGCCATTGTTGGCCCGACTGGTGTCGGCAAGAGCCAGCTGGCTGTTTGCCTGGCACAGGCATTTAACGGCGAGATTGTCAATGCCGACAGCCGGCAGGTATATCGCTTTATGGACATTGGCACCGCCAAGCCAGCTCCTGAGCAGCTTTGTCAGGCACCTCACCACCTGATTGGCGTAATCAATCCGGCTGAAGATTTCAGCCTTGCTCAGTACCAGCGAATGGCCAAGCAGGCGGTAAACGGCATCATCGGCCGGGATAAACTGCCACTGCTGGTGGGTGGCAGCGGGCTATATGTATGGGCGGTGCTTGAAGGCTGGGGGATACCCAAGGTTAAGCCGAACCCGGAACTGAGGCGTCGCCTTGAGGAAAAAGCCCTCAAGATGGGCACGGAGCAACTCTACCGGGAGTTGGAGGCGGTCGACCCACAGGCAGCCAGCAGAGTTGACCAGCAGAATGTGCGCCGGGTCATCCGGGCGCTGGAAGTCTATCATGGTGGCGGCAGGCCATCTTCCCAGCCGTCGAAAGAAGCCCCTGCTTATGATATCCTGATAATCGGCTTAACCCTGGATAGGGAAGAGCTGTACCGCCGAATAGATGCCCGGATTGATGAAATGGTGAAGCGGGGTCTGGTGGAGGAAGTGTCCCGGCTTCTGGCCATGGGCTATAGTCCGGAACTGCCAGCTATGTCTGTGATAGGTTACCGGCAGATTGGCATGTATCTTCGGGAAGAACTCGGCCTTGAGGCAGCCGTCCAGCAGATTAAGTTCGAAAGCCACCGATTTGTCCGCCAGCAGTATAACTGGTTTGGCCTGAAAGATGATAGAATAAGGTGGTTTGATGTCGGGGGTAAGGTATATCGACAAATTGAGGGACTGGTGGCTTCTTTTATAGGCAGAGGGAAGATGGAAGAAACGAGAGGACTGGCCTGGTAGGATATTTATGCAATTTACCAAGCTGCAGGGTGCCGGCAATGATTTCGTTCTGATTGATGCTGGCGGCGGTCAACATAACTGGCCATCGCTTGCACAGACCATGTGCCGGCGACACTTCGGTATCGGCGCCGACGGCCTGCTGGTGCTGCTGCCTTCCGAGGATGCTGACTTCGGCCTGAGGGTATTCAATGCCGATGGCTCCGAGGCCGAGGCCTGTGGCAACGGATTGCGCTGCTCGGTGAAGTACGCCGCCAGCAGGGGGCTGGTTGCCCTTGAACCCGGAAAAGTAACCGTAGAAACTCTGGCTGGAATAAGAAAAGCCAGCCTTTCCCGGGAAACCGGAGCCATCAAGATTCAGGTGGCTATGGGAGCACCGGATTTTGATGCTGCTAAAATCCCCGTAAATGTAGAGCCGGGCCAGGGGAGGTTAGGTGACATAAAGTTGTTAACTGACTATCCGGTTGCTATCGGAGGACGGGAGATGATGCTCAGTTTTCTTTCCATCGGCAATCCTCACGCCGTTTACTTCCAGGAGCAGCCGCTAGCCGGGTTCCCGCTGTCCCGGCTGGGGCCGCTGGTAGAGCGGCACGAATTATTTCCCAACCGGGTGAACTTCGAGGTAGCCAGAGTAATCAGCCGGCAGCAGATAGAGGTCAGGGTGTGGGAGAGAGGGGTCGGCGAGACACTGGCCTGTGGTAGTGGTGCCTGCGCCGTGGCGGTAGCGGCCCAGCTTCTGGGCCATGTTGATAGATGCGTCAACGTAATACTGCCGGGTGGTGTGCTTGAGGTGGAGTGGGATGGGGCAGGGGAGGTACTCCTCAGCGGGCCAGCCGAGATTGTCTTTACCGGCCAGTGGCCGGATTGAAATGAGGTGTCATAATGAGAATGTCCAGGAGAATGGAGAACATACCGCCCTATCTTTTCGTCGAGATTAACCGCAAGATTGCCGAAAAGAGAGCCCGGGGAGAGGAAGTCTTCAGCTTCGCCATCGGCGACCCCGATATGCCGACGCCGGACAATATCGTTGATAAGCTGTGCCAGGCGGCGCGGGATACGGATAACCACCGCTACCCGGAAACAGCCGGCCTGCCGGAGCTGCGCCGGGCTATTGCCAACTGGTACCAGAAACGCTTTAACGTTTCCCTTAATCCTGAAACAGAGGTGCTACCCCTTATCGGCTCCAAGGAAGGCATCGGTCACATGGCCCTGTGTTTTATTGATCCAGAAGATGTGGCTCTGGTGCCGGACCCGGGCTACCCCGTCTACGCCATGGGCACCATCCTGGCCGGAGGCAAGCCCCATTACCTGCCGCTTCTGAGTAAAAACAAGTTCTTGCCAGACCTGGATGCCATACCGGCAGAGGTGCTGGAGAAAGCCAAACTGCTGTGGCTCAACTACCCTAACAATCCCACCGGTGCCGTAGCCAGCCCCGATTTCTTCAAGCGGGTGGTCCAGTTTGCCAAAAAGCACGACCTGGCGGTCTGCCATGATGGCCCGTACTCGGAAGTCTGCTATGATGAGTATCAGCCGACGAGCTTCATGGAGGTCGATGGGGCCAAAGAGGTGGGGGTTGAGTTCCATTCTTTTTCCAAGAGCTACAACATGACCGGCTGGCGGATAGGCATGGTGGTGGGCAACGCCGAAATGATAGACGCCCTCAAGCGAGTCAAGTCCAATCTGGACTCGGGTATTCCCCAGGCCATCCAGCAAGCCGCCATCGAGGCTCTCACCGGCCCTCAGGACGCCATCAAGAAACACAACGCAGTTTACCAGCGGCGCCGTGACCTGATTGTTGACCTGCTCAACGACCTCGGGCTTGAGGCCAAGCCGCCAAAGGCGGGGCTGTATGTCTGGGCAAAGGTGCCCGATGGTTATACCTCCCTTGACTTTACCAATGACCTACTGGATAAGGTTGGGGTGGCCGTTATACCGGGCACGGGCTACGGTAGCAGCGGTGAGGGATATGTCCGGCTGTCCCTGACCGTCCCCGATGCCATGCTGGTTAAGGCTCTATCCCGCCTGGCAGGCTGGCAGAATGCCAGGAACCGGTTTACAGCAAGAAAGTAGCTTTACATAAAGGAGTGAACTATCCCTAGGGCCACCATAGTTACCCGGGCTTTGCCGGAGAGAGCTTTCCTGGTGTCGGTAGCCACCGATAGAGCTTCGAGCAATTGGTCGGCAGAAGATTCCCTCAAGGAACTGGCCCAGCTGGCCAGCACTGCCGGAGCCGAGGTTATCGGCCAGCTTAAGCAGAAGTTACCGGCACCATCAAGGGTATACTACCTAGGTAAAGGCAAGCTGGAAGAGCTACAGGCACTAAGGAAGAGCAAAGATTACACCCTGGTCATCTTTGATGATGAGCTAACGCCGGTTCAGCAGCAAAATCTGGAAGAGGCTCTTAAGGTAAAGATAATTGACCGGGTTGCCCTCATCCTGGACATCTTTGCCAAACACGCCCACACCCACGAGGGCAAGCTTCAGGTGGAGCTGGCGCAGCATCAGTACCTCTTACCCCGGTTGGCCGGGCAGTGGAGCCACCTGGAAAGGCTCGGTGGCGGCATCGGCACCAGGGGGCCGGGCGAGTCCCAGCTTGAGACGGACCGGCGCCTCATCCGCCGTAAAATCCACCGTCTCAAGAACCAGCTCGAAGAGGTGAGGAAGCACCGCCGGCTCTACCGCCGGCAGCGCCAGAAGAGTGGCATTGCCATTGTTGCTCTGGTCGGCTACACCAACACCGGCAAGAGCACTCTGCTCAACAGCTTAAGCCGGGCCGGTGTCTTTGTCGAGGATAAGCTCTTTGCCACGTTAGACCCGACCACCCGCCGGTTGACTTTGCCCGATAAAAGCAATGTCCTTCTCAGCGATACCGTTGGCTTTATCCGCAAGCTGCCTCCGATGGTCATCTCCGCCTTCCGGGCCACCCTTGAAGAATTATCAGAGGCAGACCTCCTTCTTCATGTGGTTGACCTGTCTGCGGGCAATGCCGCCGAGCAGTGCCAGGTCGTGGAGGAGATACTGGCCGACCTGAATCTTTCGGATAAGCCGATGGTGACAGCCCTCAATAAAATTGACCTGCTGCTGGACAAGGAAAAAAGCTGGGATGAGAAAAAAGCAACCGCTTATCTTTCCCGCCGCACCGGCCCGGCCAGTGAAAACACGGTGCTAATTTCGGCGGTAAAAGGGTGGGGGCTGGAAAAACTGCGCAAAACCATCAACCGGGCTGTTCGGAAAACAGAAAAGCCGGCTGCCCTAAAGCAACCATCAAAATGAGGCTCTGTAATCAAAATCTAGGCCCCTTAAATATCTTTTAAGTGGTATTCTACCTTCTAACCCGTAATTTTGATATTATCAACCGGCCAGGCGTGAGAATATAGTCCAAACCATGAAAGAGGCTCAAAATGGCAAAAAGGGACTATTTACCCTTTATTTTTGTCGTTCTTTTTAAGTTTTTAGTAACCCACCCCCTTTATCCCCCTCCCTTGGCAAGGGAGGGGGAAGATTTTAAAAAGAGGGGCTTCGCCCCTCTTAAACACCTTTTAGTTGTGGTTTACATAACCTTATCTTATCAGGAGAATTGACGATAGTGCTATAATTGCAACAAAAAGGAGCAAGCTATGCTTTTAACTACTGAGTTATTTTTATGGGTGTCTGGTGTTATTATTACCATATCACTTGTTCTGTTAATACCTATCCTCATCCAGGTAATGGGTTTAAGGGGAGACCTCAAGCCAATAAGTTCTTTAACAAAAGATGTAGAGAATTTTTTAAGGCGCTAGGTCTCAGCAAACAGCAATTTGATAGGACACCTGACTTTATGGTAAAGACAGAGAAAGACAAAATAAGACTAATGTTACGTAGCACAATCGAACCTGGTATTACTTTTGGAGAATGGGTTACCATCACGATTTCACCTCGGGAATTTCTACAAATGACTCAGCATTTTCAATCCGTCGTGGAAGACGCGACAAAAAGGACCTAATTTGTTTCACCCCTGTTTTTATGTAAACCCCTATACATACGCCTGTTATAAGGGCGCACTATATATGTTATGTAACATTAAGCTTGTGAAACCTAGACATGATCCCCTATTAACACATACTCATTTCAATTCGATGCATTATAAAATGGGTTCGTTTCGAAATTTTTAACTTTTTATTTCAGCCTCGTTAGTTATTATGTTTATCTCCCTATACTTTGTACGTAACATTCTCAATTCCATTAACTCATGCAGTGCTCGGTATAATTGTCTTTCTATTGTTGTCTCATACCGTAAAAAGGTATCAACGCAAGAACTGTTAAAAAATGAATTCTCGGCCCATCTTCTAGCAACAGATTTGGGAAATTCAGTAGTATCCGACATATGATCTCTGTAATATTTGAGTATTTGAGATGTTTCTGCAGTTATGACCCTCTGAAGTCTCCACGTACAAGATATTATGCGATCTACCAGGATTTCTTCTAATTGCCCCTGTGGTCGCAGCTCAGCATGCAAATCTGTTATAATGTCAGCTAATACTTCGGGATCATCACC
>DAOWLH010000056.1 GCA_030643515.1 Dehalococcoidia bacterium
CGGTGCTGAAGACCTGGCTCTTGGAAGTGGGGATGGTGGTGTTGCGTGTGATGAGGGGTGTTGACACGGTACCCAGGGTCTCAATGCCCAGCGTCAGTGGGGTGACATCCAGAAGAAGGACTTCCTTGACTTCCCCCTTGAGGACACCGGCCTGTATAGCCGCACCGGTAGCCACCACTTCGTCGGGGTTGACCCCCTTGTGTAGCTCTTTGCCAAAGAACTGCTTGACCTTCTCCTGCACCAGGGGCATCCTCGTCTGACCGCCGACCAGAATTATCTCGTCAATCTGGTCTTTGCTCTTGCCGGCATCGGTTAATGCCTGTTTAGCCGGCCCGAGCGTTTTTTCCACCAGGTCCATTACCAGCTGCTCCAGCTTGGCTCGGGTAAGGGTGATGTTGAGGTGCTTGGGCCCGCTGGCATCAGCGGTGACAAAGGGCAGATTTACATCGGTCTGCTGTGCCGAGGATAGCTCGCTCTTGGCCTTTTCCGCTGCCTCCTTCAAGCGTTGCAGAGCCATCTTGTC
This sequence comes from Dehalococcoidia bacterium, assembly GCA_030643515.1. Lineage (GTDB taxonomy): Bacteria > Chloroflexota > Dehalococcoidia > Dehalococcoidales > DAOWLH01 > DAOWLH01. Next base: position 524 of record DAOWLH010000056.1, read on the forward strand.
CTGTCTTAAATCTATGCCCTGGTCTTTCTTGAACTCATCAATCAGCCAGTCCATGACCCTCTGGTCAAAATCATCACCGCCCAGATGGGTGTCACCGTTGGTTGATTTAACGTGGAAGGTGCCATCTCCCAGCTCCAGGATGGATATATCAAAGGTGCCGCCGCCGAGGTCGTAGACGGCGATGGTCTCATCATGCTTCTTGTCCAGTCCGTAAGCCAGAGCGGCCGCTGTTGGTTCGTTGATTATACGAAGTACACCTAGTCCGGCTATCTGACCGGCATCCTTGGTTGCCTGACGCTGGCTGTCGTTGAAGTAGGCGGGCACGGTTATCACCGCTTCGGTAACCTTATCGCCGAGGTAAGCCTCGGCATCGGTCTTTAGTTTTTGCAGAATCATGGCCGATATTTCCGGTGGGCTGTATTCTTTGTCTCCCATGACTACCTTGGCGTCCCCATTGGCTGCCTTGGTTATTTTGAAAGGCAGCAGTTTCCGGTCATACTCTACTGAAGGCTCATCATACCTCTTCCCCATCAGTCGCTTGATACTGAAGACGGTGTTGCTTGGATTGGTGATTGCCTGACGCTTGGCTACCTGACCTGCCAGGCGCTCGCCGCTTTTGCTGACGGCAACCACCGATGGTGTAATGCGGTTGCCTTCCGCATTGGTAATCACTGTCGGCTCACCGGCCTCCATCACTGCTACTACAGAAAAGGTGGTTCCCAAATCAATGCCGATTGCTTTTGCCATGACTTATGCTTCCTCCTTGGCTTAAATCTATTTGGTAAGTGAGTTAAAAATCTGTCGTTTTATTGTGACCGCTGCCAACGGCGACCATGGCGGGACGCAGTACTCTATCGTGTAGCCTGTATCCGGCTAGCAACTCCTTAATCACCATTCCCTCTTCCCCCTCGATGTGCATGGTGGCTTCGTGCAAATTGGGGTCGAAGGGCTCCCCCTGAGCATTAATCTGGCTCAATCCCTCTGCCTCCAGGCTGGCCAGGAACTTGTGCTCAATGAGCCTGATACCATCCACCCACGGTGTTTTGGCCAGGCGAGGTGGTATCGATTCCATGGCTCGTTTAAGGTCATCGAGCACCGGAAGGAGACCCAGTATCAGTATTGAGTTGGCAGATTTGCTAGCCTCCTCCCTGTCCTGCTCCTGGCGTCGCTTGTAGTTGATGAAGTCTGCCTGGGCCCGCTTCCAGTTCTCCAGGCAGACTTCAGCTTTGGCCTTCTCTTCAGCCAGAGAGGCCTTTAAGGTTTCTATCTCGTCTATTTCGGTTGATTCATCTTCCGCAGAATAGTCTTCCATATTACTGATAGCCTACTCCCAGGTGTCTGGCGCTTCAATGCCATATAGCTCGGCCAAGAGCGTGTCCATTATTTGCGCTATGTAGCCAATGGTGGATATAGCCCGGGCGTAATTCATTCGTGTGGGGCCGACAATACCGACAGTTCCGATGGCCTCGTCGGGAAGGCCATAGTGGCTGACAACTACACTGTAGTCCTGGATGGCTTCGGCTTTGTTCTCCTTGCCGATGCTTACCTGAACCTCAAGGCTGTATGGTTCGGCGGGCAGCATGACTTCAACCAGTTTTCTCTGGTCAACCAGTCCCATCAGGTTGCTTATACCGTGGCCGGTGTTGAATTCTGGCTGGTTAAGCAAGAAGTGAAAACCGTCCAGGAAGGGCTCTTCATAAGCTTGCTCATCTTCCGCCTGCATCATCGTTAGCAGGTCTTTAGTTATCTGGGTCTCTGTGTCCGGCAGGTTGATATCAGTGTCCTGAATCTTAAAGCGGGATAAGCCGGAATAGACTTCGTTCAGCTTACCAGCGGCGGCGGTCAGCTCCGCCTGGCTTATAGGCTGGTTCAGGTTTACCAGTTTCTGCCGCACCCTGACCCCGCGCAGAACCAGGACGGCCAGCGCCAGCCGCTCGTGTAATGAGACTATCTCCAGGTGTTTGAACTGACACGCCGGCGGTTTGGGCTTGGTGGCAACGGCTACATTGTGGGACTGCTGCGCTATGAGTGTTACTGCCAGACTCAGCCATCGTTCAAGGTCATACTCCACCTGGTGAAATAGGTGGCTTATCATACGTTTTTCTGTCACCGGCAGTCCAATATTTTCAAGTGTGCTAACATAATGCCGATAGCCCTTATCTGATGGGATGCTGCCGGCACTGTGGTGGGGGCGAATGATGTAGCCTTCATTGTCCAGGAACATCATGTCATTGCGGATAGTGGCCGGGCTTACTACCAGGTCGCACTCTTGGGCAACCCGTGCCGAAGACACCGGAACTGCCAGGGCAATGTACTGCCTGGTTATGGATTTCAAGACTGTTTCCGCTCTGGTCTGTAGCATTTACCATCCTGTTAGCAATCTAAGGTTGAGACTGCTAAAAATAATTTAGCATTTTTAGGCAGGATTGTCAAGACATCTAATGTGGCTTTATTTGGGCTGGTACTGGAAGATAATAAGCAGAACAGTGATACCATTCCAGCTTTATTGACCGGAGGAGAGTTTTCCGTTGTTTATTTTCGTCTGAACGAAGGTTATGAATTCCTGTTGCAACCTGGAGGCCATTCTTTCCCGGTAATAAAGGCAGTAGAAATCTCTTTTTAGTTCAAGTTCTTTAACTTTAACCTGCTTCACCAGTCCCAGTTTCAGGCTTTTCTCTATAGATAAATTAGAGACGAAGGCGATTCCAGCTCTGGCCTCCACGGCAGCAACTATAGCCTGAGTGGTACTGAGGAGTAAGTGAGCAGCCAAACGGCTGTGGCTCAGGCCGGCTTTAGCCAGCAATCCTTCCAGACTCTTTCGTGTACCCGAGGTTGCCTCTCGGTGAATCATCGGCTCCCCCTCAAGCTCGGCAAAGGATATCTCCTGACGAACGGCAAAGGGATGGTCCGGGAACACAATAAGGACAATTTCGTCCTGAGCTATATAGAATGATTCCAGACCCTTTTCCCGCGGTGGGGCGATGCCACAGAAACCGACATCAAATGTGCCATCGTGTAACCCGGAGATGACACTGACGGAATCGCGGGTTACTACCTGAAGCGTTACTGCCGGGTGCAACGTCATAAACTCGCCCAGAATCAGGGGCAGCAGGTAGCCGCTGGGGATAGTGCTGGCGGCAATGTTAAGCTCTCCGGTTATTTCCTGGCGCAAATGGTCAAGATCGGTTAAAAGACAGGCCCTTTCTGCTTCCACGGCTCTGGCAAATGTAAGCAAACGTTTGCCGGCATCGGTCATAGATATCTTCCTCCGGCCGCGATTGATCAGGCGAATGCCGAGGTCATGCTCCAGCTTCTGAATCTGAAAAGATACTGCTGGCTGGCTGACAGACATCTCTTTGGCTACCGCGGAAAAACTGCCCAGTTTGATTAATTCCAGGTAAGTTTTCAGATAGTCCAGATTCATCACTACCTCCAGGAGAAGAGAGTCATGCTAGTTTCATATTCTATGCCATCTCTACCGAATCATCAAGGGGGGCAAGATTGTGCTATGATGCTGTTGCCGGTAATTGAAATAGAGGCTACTCCTAAGATAGAATTGGTGCAGTATTTGGCAAGCATATAAATTGGAGGCGCTACAGCATGACCCTTGATGAGCTTTGCATAAATAGCCTGCGCTTTCTGGCGGTGGACGCAGTGCAAAAAGCTAATTCTGGTCACCCCGGATTACCTATGGGAGCGGCAGTAATGGCCTATGTGCTCTGGGACCGCTTTCTCAAGCACAACCCCAGGGATCCGAACTGGCCGGACAGGGACCGGTTTGTTCTCTCTGCCGGGCATGGCTCGGCCATGCTGTATTCACTCCTGCATCTAACCGGCTATGACCTGCCGCTTGCCGAGATAAAGCAGTTCCGCCAGTGGGGCAGCAAGACGCCGGGTCATCCGGAGTACGGGCTTGCCCCCGGGGTTGAGGTAACCACTGGACCACTGGGACAGGGGTTTGCCAATGGCGTTGGTATGGCCATTGTCGAAAGATGGCTGGAAGAGCACTACAACCGCTCCGGGCATGAGATTGTTGACCATTATACCTACGCAATTTGCTCCGACGGCGACCTGATGGAAGGCATCTCCTCCGAGGCGGCATCCCTGGCCGGCAAGCTGGGGCTGGGTAAAATGATATACCTGTATGACGATAACGATATCTCCATTGAGGGCGATACCGATATCACTTTTACTGAAAATGTGGCCGACAGGTTTAAAGCCTACGGCTGGCATGTTATCGGTCCCATTGGTGGGCTGGATACTACCTCGATAGACTCAGCGATTCGTATCGCCCAGCAGGAAAAGAGCTGCCCCAGCCTGATAGTCTGCAAGACCATAATCGGTTATGGCAGCCCAAATAAAGCGGGCACCGGTGCCGCCCACGGCGAACCTCTCGGTGAAGAAGAGGTGTTACTTGCCAAGGAGAGTCTGGGCTGGCTATATAAGGAGTCTTTTACCATTCCGCCCGAAGCTCTGCGCCACTTCCGCAAGGCATTGGAACGGGGGCAACAGCAACAGAAAGTATGGCAGGACAGGCTGGAGGCATATTGCCAGGCTTATCCCAGAGAGGCCAGGCAGATGGAACTGGACTTGAGCGGTGAACTGCCGGAAGGCTGGGACAGTGAGCTTGCCGGGCTTTTCCGGGCGGGAGACGGGCAGATGGCTACCAGGGAGGCCTCAGGACGGGTGATAAATGCCATTTCTCCACGGATTCATGCACTGGTAGGTGGCGCTGCCGACCTGGCTCCGTCAACTAAAACAATCATCAAGGAAAAGGGGCACTTTGGGCCGGAGAATTACCGTGGCCATAACCTGCACTTCGGTGTCAGGGAGCACGCCATGGGAGGTATTGCCAATGGCATGGCAATACACCGTGGGGTCATTCCCTATACGGCAACCTTTCTTATCTTCTATGACTATATGAGACCATCGGTTCGCCTGGCTGCCCTGATGGAGCAGAGAGTGATTTATATTTTTACCCATGACTCGGTCGGGCTGGGTGAGGATGGGCCGACGCACCAGCCGATAGAGCAGATTGCCGGACTGAGGGCGGTGCCTAATCTGGTTGTCATTCGGCCCGCAGACGCTATCGAGACTATCGAGGCGTGGCAGATAGCTCTGGAGCGTCGTCACGGCCCGACTGCCCTGATTTTTACCCGCCAGAAGCTGCCGATGCTGGACCGGCCGGAGCTGGCATCGGATGGTGGAGTGAAGCGCGGCGGCTATACTATTTGGCAGTCATCACCAACGCCGGATGTTATCCTCATTGGTACCGGCTCGGAGGTGCACATTGCACTGGAGGCGGGTCAACTCCTGCGGGACAATGGTATTGCTGCCAGGGTGGTGTCACTGCCATCATGGGAGTTGTTTGATATACAGCCGGTGGAATATCGGCAAAGTATCCTGCCGCCGGAGGTGCGGGCTCGGATCTCAGTGGAGGCGGCAGCAACCCTGGGTTGGGAGAGATACGTGGGTATCGATGGCATCGCTGTAGGTCTAGACCGCTTCGGGGCTTCGGCGCCTTATAAGACAATTTACCAGAAACTGGGCCTTACTGCCACCCGCATGGCAGATGAGGCCAGAAAACTCTTGCGGAAGGATTAAGGCGGGTGCGTCATGATTAGGGCAATAATATTTGACCTGGACGGCGTACTTGTGCAGACAGAGAAGATGAAGGCGTACTCCTATGCTCTGGCTGTTGCGCGCATAAGAAATCTCTCCGAACCGGACATTCAGGCCGTTGAGGCCTTCAAAGAAATAATTGGCTCTGCCCGCGATGTTGCCTCTCGCCATGTCATGGAAAGGCTTGGCCTGGAAAAAGAGCTGAGACCGATGATGGCCGAGTACGGTGTTTCTCAGCCCTGGCAGGTGCTGACCGTAATCAGGATGGGCATTTATCGTAAGATGGCAGCCGACCCTGAAGTGCTTTGGAAAAACCGCTGGCCTCATTCGCTTGAGCTGCTGCGCCTGGCTAAGGAGAACTTCTGTGGTACCGCCCTGGTGACCATGTCGCGGCGGCAAGAGGTGATGCATGTCTTGCGCTCGCTTGGTATCGAACGTCAGCTTGATGTGGTGCTTACTGCCGAAGATATAAGCCACCCCAAGCCAGACCCGGAGATATATCTGCTGGCTGCTCGGAAGTTGGGTGTCCCGCCGGAGGAGTGTCTGGTACTGGAGGATTCAGTCAATGGCGTCAAGGCGGCCAAGGCCGCCGGTACCAATGTTGTTGCCATTGCCACGCCCTATACCTCGGCAGGTCTACACAAGAGCCGGATTGTGGATGATGCCTGGATTGTTCACCAGCCGGAAAAGCTTGTTGCGCTGGTCCGGAAACGCATTGAGGAGCACAACCGGACTCACCTCGAAACCCCTTGAGCCAGCTTGTTCAAGCGCCGGTAGCTGTCAGCAGGATTATCCTTGAGGAAGATGGCACTGCCGATGTAGATGTAGTCGACTCCTGACCTGGCAACGGTAGCAATGTTGTCTTCCTTGATGCCACCGTCGATGCCGATTTCCAGGCCAGGATACAGGCGGCGGAGCTCCTTTATTTTATCCAGCACCTCTGGTATGAACTTGCTGCCGTAGAAGCCGGGATGGACGGAGAGGAAGAGCAGGCTGTCAACTTTATCGGTCAGCGGCAGTATTGCCGAGGTGGGTGTTTCCGGGTTGATAGCCAGGCCGACACCGAGGTTGAGCTTCCGTGACTGCCTGATTACCTCCTGAGGTGAAGGGGCCGCCTCGTAGTGGAAGACCACTTTTTTGGCTCCCGCCTGGTTAAGACCTTCCAGATATTTCTCCGGGTCTCGTACCATTAAGTGAGCTTCCCAGTCAAGCTTCATAGGTAACCGGGCCAGGTACTGGTAGTTTATGCTATGTGACGGCACAAAAACACCGTCCATAATGTCGAACTGAACATAGCTGGTGAAAGTCTCTGCCTGGAGCACCATGTCCTCAAGGGTCCGGGGATTGTCGGTGAGGATAGCGGGCACCAGTTGGCTCATCTTGGCTGCTATACCTCTCGCAGGAAAACTCGTGCCGGGGCGGCATCTCCGTCCTTCAGCCGGAGCGGCAGGCCGATAAGTTCATAGTCGCCCGGTGGCACGTCGGTCAG
>DAOWLH010000068.1 GCA_030643515.1 Dehalococcoidia bacterium
GACACCGGCACCGCCGTAGGCACCAATCTTACCACCCTTGACGAAGGGGGTTATCAGGTCAATGACCTTTATGCCCGTCTCCAGGGTTTGAGTAGTTGTTTCCTGTTCCTCAAAGGCCGGTGGCTCGCGGTGAATCGGCCAGTGCTCCTTGCTTTTGACCTCTCCAAGGTTATCCAGCGGCTGCCCTGAAACGTCGAAGAGCCGGCCCAGACATGGTTTACCGACAGGCACCGTTATTGGTGCTCCGGTATCGATTGCCTCGGCACCACGCTGTAGCCCGTCGGTTGGCATCAGAGATAAACATCTTACCCAGTTATTGCCGGTGTGACCCTGGACTTCAAGCACCAGCTTAGAGCCGTTGCTCGTAATCTCAACGGCATTGAAGAGCGCCGGCAGCTCCTCTGGCGGGAACTCAATGTCCACCACTGAACCGATAATCTGTACTACTTTGCCTTTTGCCTTAGCCATCTTATCTCACCTTCCCTATAACTTGACTTTAGCTGCTCTGCTACTCCAGGGCAGCGGCGCCGCCGGTAATATCGAGTAGCTCTGTGGTAATCATCTCCTGACGTGCCTTATTGTAGGCCAGTGTTAAGTCATCGATGAGTTCTTCGGCGTTCTCGGTAGCATTGCGCATGGCTACCATTCGGGCCGACTGTTCACTGGCAATGGATTCCAAAATAGCGTGGTAAACCTGCATCTCTACGAAACGGGGAAGAAGACCTCCCAGAACCGAGCTTGATTCCGGCTCGTAGATATAGTCAACATTCTGAGGCGCTGGTATCGGCGCCGGCTCAACCGGCAGCAGCTTTTTGATGACCGGCTCCTGCACCATGATCGAAACAAAGTGGGTGTAGGCCAGATAAACCTCATCGGTAGCGCCGTTGCTGAAGTCGTCAATGACGATATGTGAGATGGGCAGTGTATCCAGCAGGCTGGGCCGGTCGCCAAGGCCGATAAACTCGGCCTCAATGCTCTGGCCCGTCCGCCTCAGGAAATCAAGCCCCTTGCGGCCTAGGGCAATAAGTTTTACCGGTGCTTCCTGCTCCAGTATGAAGCTGCCTATCTTGCGGTTGAGGTTGCCTACCAGTCCACCGGCCAGGCCTCTGTCGGGAGTTATGTGTACTACGGAAACATTGGTTACCGGCCGGCGGCATTGCAGGCAGGGATGAAGTGCCCCACCTTCGGTTGGCATTGCCGCCAGGGCGGCCAGTACCTGGGTTATCTTTTCGGAATAGGGCCGTCCCGCCAGGCCGCGCTCCTGTGCTCGTCTCATCTTGGAGGCGGCAATCATCTCCATAGCCTTGGTTATCTTGGCTGTGCTGCGGACACCCTTTATGCGGCGGCGAATTAAGCGAATGTTGGCCATTGTCTGTCTCTACTTGAATCCTTTTTTAAACTTTTCGATAGCTGAGATCAGCTCTTTCTCAGTCTCTTCACTGAGCTCTTTTGTCTGGGCTATGGTCTTACCCACATTCTGGTGCACTGTATCCATAAGTTTAAGTAAATTAGCCTCAAAATCCAGCACTCTGTTCACTGGAATGTCATCAAGGTAGCCGTTGATGGCGGCATACAGAACGATGACCTGATTCTCCATCGACATGGGCGAAAACTGAAGCTGTTTTAATATTTCCTGGATTCGCTGGCCCCGGTCAATCTGTGCTTTGGTGGCTTTGTCCAGCTCAGCCGTGCCGAACTGGGCAAAAGCAGCCAGTTCGCGGAACTGGCCCATAGCCAATTTCAATTTGCCGGCCACTTTCTTCATTGCTTTAGTCTGGGCGGCGCTGCCTACGCGGGATACCGATATGCCGACGTTAAGTGCCGGCCTGATGCCGGCGTTGAAAAGGTCCGGCTCCACATAGATCTGGCCGTCGGTGATGGAGATAACGTTGGTCGGGATGTAGGCTGAGACATCACCTGCTTGCGTCTCTATGATGGGTAGAGCTGTAAGTGAGCCGCCGCCGTTTTCTTCGTTCAGCCTGGCGGCCCTCTCCAGTAGACGGCTATGCAGATAAAAGATGTCACCAGGGTAGGCTTCGCGCCCCGGCGGCCGACGCAGCAAAAGTGATAGCTGCCGGTAGGCCCAGCCATGCTTGGATAGGTCATCATAGACAATCAGGGCGTCCTTTCCCGCTTCCATAAACTCCTCGCCCATGGCACAGCCGGCATAGGGGGCCAGGTATTGCAGGGCCACCGATTCTGAGGCATTGGCGGCAACCACGATGGTGTGCTCCATGGCTCCGTGAGCCTCCAGGTTGGCTACCACCTGGGCCACCTTGGAGGCCTTCTGCCCGATGGCGACATAGATGCAAATCAGGTCACCGCCCTTCTGGTTGACGATGGCATC
>DAOWLH010000005.1 GCA_030643515.1 Dehalococcoidia bacterium
ACAACCACCCTGGCCCGCCGCTAGTCTTTCTTAAGCTTAATCATGTGCTCTGGCAGAATCCGAGTATGGGTGGGGCAATAGCCGGGCCAGAGATGTATCTTCTTCTCTGTCTTGGTGGAAACATAGTGGCCCAGGTATTTATCGGGGATGAATAGTATCTGCTCGCTATCCATACTGGCAACCACCCGGACGGCGTTGGCCGAGGTGCAACAGGTATCGGACTCCGCCTTGACCTCGGCGGTGGAGTTGATATAACAAACGACAGCCGCCCCGGGCAGTTCCCGCTTCTTCTGCCTCAACTCTTCGGCGGTAATCATGTTCGCCATGGGACAGCCGGCATTGAGGTCTGGCAGCAGGACTACCTTTCCGGGGGAAAGCATGGAAGCCGTCTCGGCCATAAAATGGACACCGCAGAAGACAATCACCTCCGCCCGGGTTTGAGCTGCCCGCTGGCTCAGCTCCAGGGAATCACCGACAAAATCGGCGATGTCCTGAACCTCACCCAGCTGATAGTTGTGCGCCAGGATAACCGCCCGCCGTTTTTCCTTGAGGCTCTCTATCTTACCTATGAGTTGCCTGTTGTTATCCAGCACTGCTCGCAATCCCTTTGTAATATATAGTCTCTTTAAGCCTGCTCAAGAAAGCTGAGGTCCAGAATGTCGGCAGCCTCAATTCCTTCCTCGATGTAGCCAAGCTCGACCATAAAGTCTATGGTATCCTGGACTATCTCCGGGTCAATGCTGATGCTGTAGACGACCCGCTCCATGGAACGAGCCATGATCTCCCGAGTTATGTCTAGAGGAGTAGTCAGTGTCACTCCGCCCGCAGTAAGTTCGCCGCCGGCAATCTGCAATTTCGTGGCCATTATTACCGCCGTCTCCCCACGGTGTGCGTTTACCCAATCGGTAGCCCGCTTGGTGATGGCCATCAGTTCTTCAACCATACCGGGATTGCTCTCTATGAGCCCGGTAGTGACCACCAGCACATCGCCCTGCATCCCCGGCCAGATCTCCTGGCTCCTGATCAGCATGGGGAAGCCGTTGGCTTCGGCCACGGTGGCGTGCTGCTCGGGGATGATAGCAGCATCGAGACTTCCTGAAACGAGGGCCAGGACGGCATTCGAAGGGCTCAATCTCTGTATGTTCAAACCTTCAAGCTTATATTGCTCTATCATAAGTTTGAGCAGTATATCGGTTACCGTGCCCTCCCGCAAGGAGCCGATAGTCATTCCCTGCAAGTCAAAGATGCTTTCTATCTCCGGGCTGGCCACCAGGCCATAGCCGTACTTATGAATTCCGGATATTATTTTTATGGGCACCCCGCGTGCATAGGCGGTGATAGCTGCCGTCATGCCAATATAGCCAATCTGGATGTCACCCCGGGCCAGCGACGAGGCGATGGCTGCTCCCGATTCATAGACCTGGAAGATAGGCAGCATCTCCAGCCCAGCTTCATCAAACCAGCCGTTGAACTGGGCAACATAGGCACAGGCGGCGTGGTTGTTGAACTCAACAGCTATCTTGACAGTCGAGTCCTTGCTGGCACAGCCACTGCCTACCAGCACTGTGGCAAGGGTAACCGCCAGAAACAGAGTAAAAGCTCTTCTTAGCATTCCTTCCTCCTATTATCATACCAGATCAAGGAACCAGGGTTAGCTTATCAGCCCGGAGCATCTGTAAAACACCGGCCTTTAGCAGCCGCTTCGGCCCCAGAGTAAAACCAGCCTCTTCTATTTCCCTAGCCAGGGTGTCACCGGCCAGCATCCGGTAGGCATCCTCATCCTCAAAAAGCCGCATAGAGGCAGTAACAACCAACCTGGGCAAGACTGCCCTGGCCAGGTGGAAATCAAATATAAAAAGGCTGTGGTCTGGTTTAAGAACCCGGTAAATTTCCCTCAAAGCATTTTGCCGGACTGGCGCAGCCATCTCGTGGAGGCCGAAGGAGATGGTAATCTTATCAAAGGCAGCTTCAGTAAACGGCAGCTTTTCACAATCGCCCGTACGGAAGAGGACGGGCAGATCCCGCCCTAGCTTTCGCCTGGCCCGGGAAAGCATTTCCGGCGACAGGTCAACACCGGTCACCCGACCACTCGCCCCAACTTTTTCGGCAATGAGCAGGGCCAGTGTCCCCGTGCCACAGCAGACATCCAGGACATGCTCACCTTCCCCGGGAGCAGCAAAGTCAATAAATTCCCGGCGGAGCCGGTTATCACCGCCAAGAGGGAGAAAGAAAAGCCAGGTTATAGCATCATATAAACGGGACCAAGCCAGTCCAAACTTTGTTCCGCCGCCGGTGTTTGTTGGAGCCGCCACAGTATTAGTTACTTTCTTTTGCAAACTAGACACTACCTAGCTCTTATACCTGGCCAGGGCATCATAGAAGGCCTTCCAGAAGGGGTCAACGATGGGATGCTCCAGTTTCCCCTCACTGTTGCCATCAATCAACACCATACCCTGCTCCGGCGGTGTCAGCTCGCCCACTATAGAGGACTTGATGCCCTTATTTCCCAGGGCCTCTGTTACCTCATCGGCCTTATGCGGGCGGCAGATGATTATCAGCGTTCCCTCGCTGATGGAAGCGTAGGGGTCTAAGCCAAAGTAACCACATATCTCGGTAATGCAGTCCTCAACCACGATCTGCTCTTTCACCACCCTTGCTCCTAAACCGGCAGCCTCGGCCAGCTCGTAGAGGCCACCCCAGATGCCGCACTCGGTGGCATCGTGCATGGCGGCCACGCCGTTCTCCCTGACGCCGACACTGGCTGCGGTCATGGCATCTTCCACCACCGACATCTTGTAGAATATCTCTTCCGCCCGCTTCCTGAAGCCAGCGCCGAACTCCTGCTCAATAAGCCGGGGGAACATGGCGGCGAAAATGCCGGTCGCCTCAATCGCCGGCCCTTTGGTAATGATAATCTTGTCCCCGGCCCGGGCTAACGTCGGCGTAACGTACTCATCCTTACTGCCAACACCGACCACGGTGGCACCACCAACCATGGGATAGTGGCAGTTCTCATACCTGGCGGTATGGCCACAGATTACCGAGATGCCAAGCTTCCGGCATTCCTGGTGCATCGTCTCCCAGACAATCTGTAACTGCTCCTTGGTTATCTCCATTGGCAGGTTGAGGTCTATGGACAGGTAGCGAGGCGGCAGGCCGCAGGTAACCGAATCAGAGGCCAGGATGTGAATGGCAAACCAGGCCGCCCTCTCCCATCCGTACTCGGGGACGATAAAAACAGGGTCGCAGGTAAAGGAAACTGCCCTACCACCAATCTCGGCTATGCCAACATCAGTGCCGTGCCTGGGACCCACCAGTATCTGCTCACTAGTGGCCCCCAGTCTGGGGAAGATGAGTGCATTGAAGATTTCAGCCGAAATTTTGCCAATTTCCGGAATCTCAACCATTGAGCTATACCTCCTCAACAAATAAAGCCAGCTCACTCATGACCGCTATAGCCCGGACAGGCAGCCGGCTGTCTATTTGTTATTCGCTTTCTTCACCCAGGGACTTGAGAAATACTTCTGGAACCTCCGGCATTTGGCCGTCTACCCAGCCTTTAAGGCAGCCCAAAGAACAGAAGCTGTAACGATCAATAGATTCTGTTCCCTTTAAGCAGGATACTATGTGCCAGCCAAGCAAAACCAGGCAGGGTAGCTCTTGCTGGCCGAGTTCCGCTATCTTGCCGCAGGAGTAACAGGTGCAGCTCCGATCTACCATTCCATCCTCGGGTTCTGATTAAGCAACCCTCTCCAGCCTGTACCAGCCACGTCTGGCAGGTTATTCTGGCTGTAGGGTGGCAACAATAATGTTAGCCGCTGGCTGGTGCGGTGTCAATTACGAAGCGAGGATTGGCCGCCGGTCAGGACCCAGCAGCCGGCGCCGCCTCGCCACGCTTTTTGTAGACCAGCCGGGACAGCCATATGCTCAATTCCAGCAGGATGATGAGTGGAAAGGCAATAATCATCTGATTTATGGGGTCAAAGGTGGGGGTAATGATGGCCGCTATAACAAAGGCCAGTATTATCCACAGCTTACGCCTCTTGGCGAGCCACTGGGGCGTCACCAGGCCCAGCCGCGCCATAAGCATAATTATTATTGGTGTTTCAAAGACCAGGCCCACCAGCAAAATCAGCCTGATGACAACAGAGATGTAGTTTTCAATCCTGATTTGGGATTCGGCGATGCCACTGCCGAAATTAAACAGGAAGCTCAGCGCCGGGGGCAGGGCGACGTAGTAGGCAAAGGCAACCCCGATAAAAAACATTATGGTCACCGCGGGCAGTATCCGGTAGATGTACCCCTTCTCCTTTGAGGTCAGCGCCGGGGCAACGAAACCGAAGAGCTGATATACCAGAAAGGGCATGGCGGCTATAATGCCGGCGGCAAGCGATACCTTGAAGAATGTGCTGATAAACTCCGTCAGTTCGATATAAACCAGATTGGCATCTTGCGCTGGTGCTTTTAAGATTTCAAATATCTGCGGGGCAAAGACGAAGGCAAGGCCGGTAGTGATGGCAACAACAATGACTGACCTGACAAGCCGGTCACGCATTTCCCTAAGATGCACCATTATCGGCATCTTGCTGGGGATATATTTGCGGCTTTCGGCTTTGGTTACCACCTTATTTTACACCCTGCTATAACTAATCCCAGACGTTAAAAAGATGATGATTAACCGGTATCCCCCGCCCCATCGTATTGCGGGGGAGCCACACCTCCGGAGTCCACTTTCTTTGCCGGCTTTTTCTTTGCTGCTTTCTTTTTTAGAGTCTTTTTGGTTTTACCGGCCCCTCCACTCACTGCCTCCGATGCTTTGGCCAGGTCTTTAGCTCCCTTGTCCAGGGCTTCTTTGAACTCGTCCGCCCCTTCGCTGAGGGTTTCCTTTACACCCTTGGCTTCGGCATCAATCGTCTTGGCCAGATCCCTGGCTTCTTTCTCCAGCGTTTCCTTCAGCTCTTTACTGCTGGCATCGACTGTCCCGGCCAAATCCGCGGCCTCGGCACCCAGGGTTTTTTTCACTTCTCTGACTTCGGCATCCAGGGTCTCTTGAAGCTCGGCGGCCTCACCTTTCATGGTAGCCCTGACGTCGGCAGCGGTGCTTTTCATATCCTTAACTGTTTCATCCAAATCCAGCGCCTTTGTCATCTCGCCACTAAACTCGCCGGTCATTCTCCTGACGTTCCGTACTATCTTGCCTGCTTTACGGGCATACTCCGGTATCCGGTCAGGCCCGACGACCAGCAGTATAACGGCGAGAATAACCAGTATCTCAAAAAGGCCAATGTCAAAGAAGCCCATTGCTCATCCCTATAACCATAGCAAGAACCGGGCCGAAGCCCACCTGTGCATCCACTTAAGACCGGTAAGGACGGCCAACCACCTGGATTGAAATAGAAGCCTCATCCGAACCAGATGGCTTCAAAGTCGTCCTTGGCAACCATCGAAGAGACTAGTCTAACTTCCTGATGACCCTTCTCTTCTTTCTAGGCTCCTCATTGTCGTCACCGCTACTCTTGCCGCCACCCCGCAACGAGCGCACCCCTCTGCCGACAAACTCAAGAATCTGAGGTAGTTTTCCGGCACCGAAGATGATCAAAACGATGATCAGAATGAGGATAATCTCAACAATTCCCAACCTAAAGGGCATGACTCCCTCCAGTATAGACAGGTATCCGGGCCTGGCGGAAAGGAATAATAATCTGCCTCCCCCACCCGACGCCGTAACTACTTACACAAACAGCCATTAATATTCCCATGGACTGCCGGAATGCTGCTACCTGACGATAATGAAGCGCAACCACCGGCAGGTTCACTGCTGTCTCGGCCACACTAAAGAGTCTCCTCAGAAAGAGACACCATAACAGGGTAGCCATAACTCCTGACAAAATGCTACCGGAAACTGAAGTTTTTTATGCCTTCTCCGGGGCTTCGGCCTTGACCTCTGGTTTTTCCCCGGCTGCCGCCGTCTCGGCTTCTACCGCCGCCGTCTTCCTGGCGACCTTCTTTTTCTTCCTGGTTGTCTTCTTCGGTTTCTCCGCTTCCTCTTCGTCGCCAGTCTGCCCCCTCTTGAAGGCACGTATACCCTTACCAAAGGCAGCACCGACTTGCGGCAGTTTGCCTACCCCAAAGACGATGAGGATAATGACCAGAATGAGTCCAATTTCCCATGGCCCTGGTGCTCTCATATTACAACAACCCCCCTTATTTTAGTGATGCCGCTAGCCGCCAACAAGATGTCGCCCCATCTCCTTATCTAACTTTAGAAGTATGAGCCAAACACCCTGTTTCAGCAATGCTTACTATAGAAAATATACACAAATCGCCATACGCTGTCAAACTTTGGCTGGTTATTAAGTGACAAAACTTGATAACCAGCCAATAAACGATATAATATGCACCGACCCTATTAGCGCCCCCGATAGGAGTGGTTCGATTGGCGAAGAAAAATCTAACAGTGGCGGCTGCACACCCTGCTGACACCGAGTTTCGCTGGGGAGAGCGCACCTATGTCATGGGCATAATAAACCTCACCCCGGACTCTTTTTCCGGAGACGGGCTGGGCAGCGATATTGAGGCAGCCAGCGCGCAGGCAAGGCGAATGGTGGCTGAAGGCGCCGACATAATAGACATCGGCGGTGAGTCCACCAGACCCAACGGTCAACCGGTATCCGTGGACGAAGAGCTGAGGCGCGTCATTCCGGCGCTGGAGAGGCTGGCCGGGGAACTTTCCGTGCCCATAAGCATCGACACCAGCAGGGCTGCCGTCGCCAGCCGTGCCCTGGCGGCCGGTGTCAGCATAATCAATGATATCTGGGGCCTGAAGAAGGACGCTAAACTGGCCGAGGTGGCCGCTCTCACCGGAGCGGCAATCATCCTGACAAGCAACCAGCGAAATGAACCCTGCCGGCAGGACATAATGACCGCGGTCATCTCCAGCCTGGAGCATAGCATTGCCGTTGCCACAAAAGCCGGCGTCGGTAAGCATAGAATCATCATTGACCCCGGCATCGGCTTTGGCAAGACGCTGCAGCAAAATCTGGAGATTGTTAACCGCCTGGGAGAGTTAAAAAGCATGGGCTATCCCATACTGCTGGGCACCTCGCGCAAATCAATGATTGGTCTGGTGCTGAATTTGCCCCCCGACCAGCGGCTGGAAGGGACAGCGGCCACGGCGGCCATCGGCATCGCCAACGGGGCTGATATAATAAGAGTCCACGATGTCAAGCAGATGGTGCGGGTATGCCGCATGAGTGATGCCATCGTCAGGAGAAAACCAGGTGGTTGCTGACACGGTAACGGTGTATCTCGGACTTGGCTCCAACCTGGGTGAGCGCCAGGATAACCTGGACAAGGCGCTGGAGTACCTATCGCAACGGCTTAAAATAACCGGGGTCTCATCAATCTATGACACCGAGCCGGTGGGCAACCCGCAGCAGCCCCGCTTCCTCAACATGGTCTGCTGCATCCGTACCATGCTCAAGCCAGGCGAGTTGCTGTTGCTGGCCAAGGGCATCGAGAGCAAGATGGGCCGCCAGCCGGGCAGGCCCAACTCGCCCCGCCCTATTGATATCGACATCCTGTTATACGACAGCGAGGTTATCAATTCCCCGGACCTGGTTATACCCCACCCCAGGCTGACCCGGCGGGCCTTTGTCCTGGTGCCGCTGGCCGAGCTTGCCCCCGAACTGGTGCACCCGCAAAGCGGCAAGACGATAAAAGAACTGCTTAAAGAAGTCAAGCGGGGCGTTCAGGGAGTACTTAAACTGGAGGATAACGGCTAGATATGTACCAAATATCTGTAGAGGAGCACTTTGACGCCGCCCACGCCCTGCGCGGCTACAAGGGTAAGTGTGAGGCGCTGCACGGCCACCGCTTCCAGGTGGTGGTCAAGGTCAGGGCTTCCCAATTGGATGACATCGGCCTGGCCTATGACTTTACAGAGCTAAAGGCAAAGCTAAGGGCGATACTTGAGCGCTTTGACCACAGCTGCTTAAACGACATGCCGCCTTTTGATAAGATAAACCCCTCCTCGGAGAACATCGCCGCCACCATCTATGGTGAAATGAAGACCCGGCTTGAAGAAGCCCCGGTTAGTCTGGAGGCGGTGGAGGTGCGGGAGTCCCCGGAGAGCGGGGTGGAGTACCGGGAGGGGTAGGTTTAATTAGTAATCCTTTTCGTAGTATCTTTCATATTCGTTCGGGTAATGAACACTTAGCTCTGTTATTACTTCAATTGGCGTGAATTGTGACTGAAATGCCCCAGTTATTATTTTTTTAATGATATTCTCAGCGCAATAATTATAATCATCTATGGATTTGCGTTTTGCTATAGATATTAATGATATTAATTCCTTGGCAGGCACTATACGCGCATCAGCATAATTTACAGTGGTCTTTTTTCTAAATAACTTCCTGTTATCTTTTTTCGTAAAAGCTACTATCCACTCTTTCCAATATTTTGCTGCCGTGAAATTTGCTATAACAACATTGCCATCACTATTGGGGTTTGTTAATATCACATAATGATGACCACCACTTCTATCGCTGAGGCGCAGAGTATCTCCAATTTTACAGGTGAAGGGCATTTTAGCGTGCTATTTTCTCTAGGCACGCTAATTCACTTAAATCTTCTTCAAACTCTTTAATTTCCTCTTGGGTTTTACCTAGTAAACGCAAGAGGTCTGAATATGTGGTTTCTATGCTAGAGCTATGAGGGTCATTCCATTCGGGAAATAGGTTTGGCTTATGATGTTCATCAATCATTTGGGATGCATTCTTATCTTTATATTTTTCGAACATCTCTTTAATGAGATTTATTTCTGCCCTTGATAATTTTTCTATTCCACATCCTTTAATTAAACGAATATTCCGATTATTATAAGTCTCTAGATACTCTCGCCAGAACGATTTAATATCTTGCTTACTAAACTTAGCATTATCATAGATATCACTTACGCCTTGCCCATTATCAAAAGAGAATAATCTACCAAATGTAACTGGACGCAACCAACGATTCAATGCCTCTCTCTCGATATTATATGTAAGTGTAATAAACTTAAGTAAGTTCATTTCGCCGCCATTTAATCTTAATAAAAGAGCAGCCATCTGCGTTGCTTTAATTTCATTATACTGAGGAGGCACTTCATTCACCCTACATTACAGTCATTTATATTTTAATAATACTATTTTTAAACCTTTTGTCAATATCTATCTGTCATGCACATTTCTATCACACTCTCACTTGCCCCCCACCCCCCGTTGTGCTATCATCCTCTCAGGCGAACATGATCACCGAAAAGGAAAAAGCACTGGAACTGGCCTGCGACCGTATTGAAAAGCAGTACGGCAAGGGCGCCATCATGAGGCTGGGAGTGGCGGCCTCGCTGCCAGCGGTTGAGTCCATTCCCAGCGGCTCACTGGCGCTGGATATCGCCCTGGGTATCGGTGGTTTTCCCAGGGGGCGGGTTACCGAAATATTCGGCCCCGAGGGCTCTGGCAAGACCACCCTGGGTCAACACATAATCGCCGAGGCCCAGAAGCGGGGCGGTACTGCCGCTTACATCGATGTTGAGCACGCCCTGGACCCAAAGTATGCCGCTATCTGCGGTGTTAACCTGGACGAACTCCTGATCTCCCAGCCCGATACCGGGGAGGAGGGTTTAGAGATTAC
>DAOWLH010000013.1 GCA_030643515.1 Dehalococcoidia bacterium
ACGCAGGACAATGCCGCCGACATCGCCGACACTTAAGCCATCGACATACACGTTACCCGAAGGGACCTTGCCGGTTACCTTGCCCCAGTTGGGGGCTAGTTCGAGCACGTCACCGTCTTCGAGGACGAAGGTGTTTTCCTTGGGCAGGCCCACTGACCGGGCCAGTTTGGCGTGAAGAGTCAGGTGGCGGTATTCACCGTGAACGGGCATGAAGAATTTCGGCTTGACCACATTGATTAGCAGTTTTAGCTCTTCCTGGCTGCCGTGGCCGTGGACATGGGCCTGGGTGGCGTTTCCGTAAAATACCTCGGCTCCCTGTTTAAAGAGGCTGTCTATCGTCCGATAAATCAGGGACTCGTTACCCGGGATGGGTGACGCCGAGAGCACCACGGTATCGCCGTGAACGATATTGACCTGACGGTGGTCGCGGTTGGCGATGCGTACTAGGCCAGAGGTGGGCTCACCCTGGCTACCGGTGGTGATAATAACAATCCTGTCGTTGGGAAAGTTACGCAGCTCATCAATCCGGGCAAGAGTGCCTTCCGGAGCCTTGAGATAGCCCAACTCCTGTGACATACGCACATTATCGATCATACTGCGCCCGATGACGAATACCTTTCGCTGGTGACTGGCGGCGGCGTCAATCACCTGCTGGATTCGCGATATCAGTGAAGCGAAGGTGGTGATAATGACCCTTCCCGGTGCCCTGGTCATAATCTGGTTCAGGGCTTCGCCAACCACCCTCTCTGAGGGTGTGTAGCCGGGCAGTTCAGCGTAGGTTGAATCGGAGGTGAGTAGCAGGACGCCCTGGGCACCCACCTGTGCCAGACGGGAAAGGTCGGTCGGCTCACCGTAGACCGGCGTATGGTCCAGCTTAAAATCACCGCTGTGCACCATGGTGCCCACCGGCGTCTGGATAATCAGCCCCACCGCATCGGGGATGCTGTGGCAGACGGAGAAAAACTCAATCCGGAAGTTGCCCAGGGTGAACTGGCCGCCGGGCGGTATCACATTGAGCTTGGCCTGGGCCAGCGCCTTTCGCTCCTTGAGCTTAACCGAGATAAGCCCCTTGGCCAGCCTGGTGCAAAAGATGGGCACATTAATCTGGGGCAACACGTAGGGCAGGGCTCCGATGTGGTCTTCATGGGCATGGGTGATGACAATTCCCCTTACCTTGTCTCGCCTCTCCAGCAGATAGCTGATATCAGGGATGACAAGGTCGATGCCCATCATTTCTTCATTGGGGAACATCAGCCCGCAGTCAATGACGATGATGTCTTCTTTGTATTCCACCACCATCATGTTCTTGCCGATTTCGCCCAGACCGCCCAGGGGTGTTATTTTTAATCTTGGTTTGGCCATGGTATTAAACCTCGAACATATTCAGCTGCTTTACCTCTGGCTCCATCCTCGGTTGCGGGATGTTTTTTGCATCAGCCAGAAGTCGGGGAATCTTGAGCATGTCGGCCTCGATAGTCTCCCGCAGGCTCTGCTGGTGCAGGGCGGCCGCCGGGTGGTACATGGCATAGTAGATTATGCCTTCTCTCTTTTCGGCGGTGCCGTGAATTCTACCGATGCTCTTCTTGGGGAAGAACAGCGCCATGGAATACCGCCCCAGAGTTACCACCATTTTGGGACGAATAATCTCCATCTGGAGGTCAAGCCAGGGGCGGCAGTTGAGAATCTCCTGGGGCAGGGGGTCACGGTTGTCCGGGGGCCGGGTCTTGATAACATTGGTTATATAGACCTGCCGGCGACTTAAGTTTATGAGGTTCAGCAGTTCGTCCAGGAACTTGCCGGCCTGGCCGACAAATGGCCGTCCCTGCTGATCCTCGTTCCAGCCGGGAGCCTCGCCGATGAACATGATATCGGCATCTTCCGGGCCCTCGCCGGGCACCGCCTGGGTTCTATGTTTGGCAATATCACACTTCTGGCAGCATGCGATTTGTTCATAAAGCTCACTCAGCGCTGACATCTTAGCCTGTTAACACGAATAGGAGACTTGGCATTCAGCCTTGTGCTTATGATAACATGGGCAATATGTCAAGTCAATGAATTGCCGTACACGTATTCGGGTAACAAGAGGCATCTTTTATGGTAAAATGGGGCAGAGCCTCGTGAAGGATGGTTATTAGATAGCTTTTAATGGATGCCGCTGTTTCGCTGATTATTCCCACCTACAACGAACGGGAGAACATAGAGCCGCTGCTCCAGCGGCTTGGTCATGTGCTCTCCGGCTTAAACTATGAAGTCGTCTTTATTGACGACAACAGCAGCGACGGCACTGCCGAATTGGTGAGTTCGCTTGCTGACCGGTACCCTGTGCGGGTAGTAGTCCGCAAGGACAAGAGGGGGCTGGCCTCGGCTGTCGTCGATGGCCTGGGGCAGGTCTCAGGCGACGTTATCGCCGTGATGGATGCCGACCTGCAGCACCCGCCAGAAGTCATTCCTTCCCTGTTAAATAAGATAAAAAACGGCGCCGATGTAGCTGTTGCCTCGAGGTATGTCCCCGGCGGCGGCTGCCAGGGCTGGAGCCGGACGAGGCGGCTGATATCCAGAGGCGCTATCCTGTTGGCCCACCTGCTTTTACCGGGGACAAGGTCGGTCAAAGACCCGATGTCCGGTTTTTTCATGTTCCGGCGGCATGCCGTCGCCGGTGTGCCCTTAAGCCCGACCGGCTTCAAGATACTGCTGGAGATACTCATGGTCGGCAGACACAGGGCCGTGGCCGAGGTCCCCTTTATATTCGTCACCCGGGAGAGGGGGCAGAGCAAGCTCAGCGCCCGGCAGCAGATTGACTACCTGAAGCACCTTGCCAGCCTGATGAGACGCACCGGCGAAATGGCCCGGTTTGTTAAATTTGCGCTGGTAGGCGCCAGTGGCGTTGGTGTTAATGAGGGCATGTACTTGCTCATGACAAGGGTGGCCGGCCTGGTTGATTCACTGGATGTTCTGGCAGTGGCTATCGGCATAGAGATATCCATAATCACCAACTTTATCTTAAATAACTACTTCACTTTTTCCGACCGTCGCCGGCGGGGAGTAAAGGCCTTTTTCAGCCACTTGCTAAGGTTTAACACGGTAAGTTTGGCCGGGGCGGGCATCCAGCTGGGGACATTCTTTATACTGACCAGGTTCATCGGATTTGAAGAACCCTACGACATCCTTGCTAATCTGATTGGCATTGCCGTGGCGATGATGTGGAATTTCCTGGCTAACAACTGGTGGACATGGAAACCACAAAGGAACTGATAAGAAGGTTCCGCAGGTGGGAATACGCCGTTCTCTTCCTGCTGGTGCTGGTACTGCTGGTGACGCACTTCAGTGTCATCATGCAACCGGATGAGCCCCTCTTTGACGAGATACACTATATTAAGGACGCCCGGCTTATCATCGACGGCGAGGGCACCGAGCGCGGGGAGCATCCACCGCTGGCCAAGCTGTTTATTATCGCCGGTATCAAGCTGTTCGGCGACAACCCCTTCGGCTGGCGTTTCTTTCCCATTATATTCAGCGTTGCCGGTGTCGTCTTTTTCTACCTCATCTGTCGCCGGTTAAAACTATCCAAAAGTGTCTCCTATCTGGCCACCTTTCTGCTGGCGCTGGGTAACTTGATCTGGGTCCAGGGGCACGCGGCCATGCTCGACGTCTTCAGCCTGACATTTTCCCTGGCTGCCTTCTGGCTATACCTGAAGGACAAGCTGGTTTTATCCGGGGTGTTCGTTGCCCTGAGCGCTCTGGCCAAGCTGAACGGTGCTCTGGCTATAGTCGTTATCGGGTTGCACTGGTTTTTAGCGGGGCGTAAGCGGCCGGTACGCTTTCTGCTTTCCATGCTGGCTGCTCCGATAGCGTTTGTCGGCATGATGCCCTTGTTTGACTTTGTTATCTGGGGAGAGTGGCTCAATCCGATTGTGCGCATAAAGGACATGTTGTCCGGAACCGGCGCCATCACCTTTGCTGAATACTATCCCGAGCCGACTAGCATCGCCTCCAGGCCGTGGGAATGGCTGCTCCCCATATGGTACGGGGAGTTTAATTGGAGTCATTTTGTTTTGCCCTACGGAGGGGAACTGCGCTGGCAGGGTGGTA
>DAOWLH010000011.1 GCA_030643515.1 Dehalococcoidia bacterium
CGGTTCGGGTTCGATACCGATTATGGCGCATCATATCAAGGAGCGCTACACTGACAAGCCGGTCTATGCCCTGGTTGTCCTTCCCTTTGAGCACGAGGAGGAAAACGAGGAAAGGACTGTTTATAACACCGCTGTCTGCCTCAAGTCCATCTCCTCGGTGGCTGATGCCGTCATACTGGTAGAGAACCAGAGGTATGTCCGCAAGGACTTTTCTCTTAAAAGTAATCTGGCTAAAATAAATAGCCTTATAGTTGAGCCCTTCTACGACCTTCTCTGCGCCGGGGAGGAGAAGAAGGCCAAGTATATCGGCGCCAAGACACTTGACGCTGGCGATATCATCCAGACGCTGCTGGGCTGGACGGTCATCGGCTACGGCCAATCACAGCTAGGGCGGTTGAAGTTTTCCATAGGACCCAAGGGCTTCCGTGAAAAGAGCACCGAGACACACAAGGGGATCCAGGCCATGGATGAAGCTATCAGTGAGCTGTCGACCAGGTGCAATGCAAAGGACGCCGGCCGGGCGTTGTATCTCATCTCGGCACCGGCCAATGAAATAAATATGGACCTGGTCAAAGAACTTGGTGACTGGCTCAAAGACCTTGCCCCCAATTCCATAATAAGAAATGGCGATTACCCGAGGGAGAGGGGGGTCATGGATGTCACCCTCATCCTGTCAGAGCTCTCCGATGTGGAGAAGGTGAGGCGATACTATAATGCCTCAACCAGCCTGGTGCCGGTAATCAAACAGCGGCAGAAAGATGTCAAAGCCAAGCTGCTGACCATCGAGGAAGCCGCCAAAGATATTCCAACCGTATTTTAGCTGACTGCGTTCGGGCGAATTATCTGACGCCAAGTATAGTACCCCCTCTTCGTCGCGGAGAGGGGGGATTTATTGTCTTTAGATTGTCCGAATTTATACCGCAAGCACTTTTAGAATTGAGCCGATATAGGGTATAATGATGGTCTAAACATGGGTTCTCAGGTTTTTTATCGCAGGTGGCGTCCCCAGGCTTTGGCTGAGCTTGTCGGACAGGAGCATGTAGCCCAGACACTGCTCAATGCCCTTACCTTGGGTCGCGTTTCTCATGCTTACCTCTTCTGTGGCCCGAGGGGTACCGGCAAGACAAGCACCGGACGTATCCTGGCCAAAGCAGTGAACTGCCTGACCAATGGCAAGGGTGAACCGTGCAATAAATGTGACATGTGCCAGGCAATCACCGAAGGCAGGGCCCTAGACGTGATTGAGATTGACGCCGCCAGCAACCGTGGTATTGATGAGATACGCGAGCTGAAAGAGCGCGTTAACTACGCTCCTAATCAGGCACGCTACAAGGTCTACATCATAGATGAGGTTCACATGCTTACCAAAGAAGCCTCCAATGCGCTGCTCAAGACTCTTGAAGAGCCACCAGCGACTGTTATCTTCGTTCTGGCTACCACCGAGGCCCATAAGATATTGCCGACCATAATGTCACGCTGTCAGCGGTTTGATTTCCGTCGTATCAGCCAGAAGGACATTGCACAAAAGCTAGATGCCATCTGCCGCTCCGAAGGTATCAATATGGAAGCGGAAGCGCTGGCGCTCGTCGCCAGAAGTGCTGCCGGCAGTCTGAGGGATGCCGAAAACCTGCTGGAGCAGCTCTTCACCTATTATGGCTCCGATGTCAAACTGGAACAGGTGCAGGCTGTTCTAGGGCTTGCCGGTGATGAGCGTGCCAGGGAATTGACGGGTCAGATTGTGGCTGGTGACATTGCCGGCGGCATGAAGACAATCAATGCGGTAAGCAATGATGGTCTCGATTTAAGTCAGTTCAATCGGGAACTGGTGTCCTACCTCAGGGCATTGCTGCTGATAAAGAATGGCTGTGAGGAAGGCCTGGAGCTTAACACGGAGGAGGCAGCCGAACTCAAGGGGCTAGCCGCAGAGGTTTCCCTGGAGCGGATTATCACGGCAGTTAAACTTTTTGGCCAGATCAGGCCGGGTGTGAACAGCCATGCTACCTTGCCGCTGGAGCTGGCACTGGTTGACTGCGGCCAGCCAATGACCGCCGGGGCTGAGAGGACACCAACCGTTAGGGCCAGAGAACCGGCGAAATCTGTCGACAGTGAGTCACCACCTGTGGCCTCACCCCGGCAGAAGCAGCCGCTGGCCAAACCGAAACAAACGGCAACCGCCCCGAAAGTGAAGGCAACTGCTACTCCTCTGGCGGATTCAGGCAGTGAGCTGGAGCAACTTAGATTAAACTGGAAGCTGGTCATTGAGCAGGCCCCGGAAGAGATTAAAAAGACGCCGGCGGTGGCTATCTTAAGGAGCGCCGGGGTCAAGCCGATAGCCCTGGATGGTGACACGGTAACTCTGACCTTCAGGTACCCTTATCACAAAGAAAAGATAGAGGAAAAAGAAAACAAAAAGGTGGTCGCCGGTGTTATTGGCAGCTTCATCGGGCGTACCTGCAAGGTGCACTGCGTGTATGAGCCGGAAGAAAACCACCTGCTGCGGGAAGCTCAGCGGCTGGGTGGCCAGATAATTGGCATGGAGGAGAAATGAATCTTTCTATGATCAAGCAGGCTATGGAGCTCCGGTCAAAACTGGAGAAGGCACAAAAAGAGCTGGGGAAAATGACGGTTGAGGCCGAGTCGGGAGCTGGTGCCGTAAAGGTAACTGCCAGCGGCAAGCAGAAGATACTGTCTATCACCATTTCGCCCGAGGTTATTGACCCGGGTAAGCCCAGAGACCTGGAAAAGCTGGTGCTCAAAGCGGTAACCGGAGCCATGGAAGAGTCCAAGAAACTGGCCGACAAGCACCTTGGCCAGCTGACCAAGGGTATTAAAATTCCGGGAATAACCGAATAATCTAAAGGGAGGCCAGATTGGATATTAATCCAGCCACCACGTCCAGTTCGGTGAGCCGGCTCATTGAGGAGCTATCTAAACTACCTGGCATCGGTCCCAAGAGCGCACAGAGGCTCACCTATTACTTACTCCGTGCGCATGATGAGCAGGCTCAAGCTCTGGCAGAAGCCGTGCTATCGCTGAAACAGCAGACTCAACTGTGTTCCACCTGTTTCAATATCGCTGATTCTGATACGTGCCTCGTCTGCCGAAACAGCAGCCGGGACAGAAACCTGATATGCGTTGTCGAACAGCCCCAGGATATACTGGCCCTGGAACGGGTGGGAAGCTACAAGGGTTTGTACCACGTGCTCCACGGGGCCATTTCCCCTACCGAGGGGGTGGGGTCCGATGACATCCGGATAAAGGAGGTCATGGAACGGCTGGCAGATGGGCACGTGGAAGAAGTCATCATAGCTACCAACGCCACTCTTGAAGGCGAGCAGACCTCCATGTATCTCAAAAGGCTGATAGCGCCGCTGGGGGTCAAGGTTACCCGTCTCGCCCGGGGACTACCTTTCGGCACTGAGCTTGAGTATGCTGATGATGTTACCCTGGCCCGAGCTTTAGAAGGAAGGGGGGAGTTTTAACTTCCCCAAAACCGGAAGCAGCAAATGCACTACCATGACATCATAAGAAAGCTTGAAGCCCTATCTGACCCCAAGGCCGTAGAAGGCATGGCCAGATTTGGCATTAACCCGAGAAGTAGCTACGGGGTATCCATCCCCGCCCTGAGGCAGATGGCTCGAGAGATAAAAAAAGACCATGCCCTAGCCCAGGAACTCTGGGCATCGGGTATCCACGAAGCCCGGTTACTGGCCAGCATGGTAGATGACCCCAAAATGGTGACCGAGCAGCAAATGGAAAAATGGGTGAGGGACTTCGACTCATGGGATATCTGTGACCAGTGCTCAATGAATTTGTTTGATAAGACCCCCTTTGCCTATCAAAAGGCAATCCACTGGAGCGAAAGTGAGCCGGAGTTTGTCAAACGGGCCGGCTTTGCAATGATGGCCGTACTGGCAGTCAAAGATAAGAAGGCAGATGATAGTCAGCTTGCGCAATTTCTACCCATCATAAAGAGAGAAGCCCACGATAACCGGAACTTTGTCAAGAAGGCGGTCAACTGGGCGCTGAGGCAGATTGGCAAACGCAACCTCAATCTGAACAAAAAGGCGATTGAGACCGCTAGGGAGATTCAAAAAATGGGTCCCAAGAGCGCCACGTGGATAGCTACCGACGCCCTAAGGGAGCTAACCAGCCAAGCAGTTCAGGAAAGACTGGCCAGGAAGGCAGCCGGCGGACTCGGGCACGGGTAAAAAGTGACCAGACCACGCAGTTACCAGACTGAGGCCATCATCATCAAAAAGACCAAGCTGGGTGAAGCGGATAGAATCCTGACCCTCTATACCCCTCACCTGGGCAAGATTCAGGCGGTGGCCAAAG
Source organism: Dehalococcoidia bacterium (assembly GCA_030643515.1). Classification (GTDB taxonomy): domain Bacteria; phylum Chloroflexota; class Dehalococcoidia; order Dehalococcoidales; family DAOWLH01; genus DAOWLH01. The sequence goes on from DAOWLH010000011.1 coordinate 4,339, forward strand.
GCGTCAGGAGGCCCAGGAGCAAGCTGTCGGGCCACCTGGAGTTGCTCACCCATAGCCTGGTGTCGCTGGCCCGGGGAAGAAACCTGGACACCGTAACCGGCAGCCACACTATAAATAGTTTTTTACCGCTTAAGAGTGATCTTGAGCTTGCTGCATACGCGCTCTATGTTACCGAGTTGGTCAGCCAGTTTACCGCCGACCATATTGAGAACTACCCTCTGTTCCAATTACTGTTTGATACGTTACAGCGGCTGGAACAGGGTGGCGACAATGAGCTGTTACTGCGTTATTTTGAGCTAAACTTCCTTAAGGAAATCGGTTATCGGCCTCAACTTCAGCAGTGTCCCTCGTGCCGTGCACCCCTAAAGCCGGTTGCCGGCTGGTTCTGCCCGAGCGCCGGTGGTGTCCTATGCGGGGATTGCGGTGATAATCGTCCCCTTCGCTACCATGTTTCGGCGGGCGGGCTGAAAGTCCTCCAGTTACTTCAGGACGGTGAATATATGACCATAAGCCGTCTCAAGATAAACCGGGAACTGTCTGCCGAACTGGAAGGGATAATGAGGGATTACATCAGGTACCTGCTGGAGAGAGAAGTCAAGTCGGCCGCCTGGCTGGATACCCTGAAATCAGCATCCATGACTATATAAGATGGGCTAAATCAGACTGTTCTCAATGTTGGCCCGCTACCTGCAAACATCGGTTGAACAGACTGCCCCAGCAGTATTACAGAAGCACCCTTATGTATTGCAATATAACCAGAGTTACATTCATTTTCAGTGCAATACTGGTAATTTCCTGATACATAAAATATAATAACCGCATAGAGCTATGGCTGAGAGCAGACTCTCAGTCTTTCCGTTATAGCATCAGGGACAAAGGCATGACCAGCAGACTGGAACGTATAACACAACAGCGATTGGAGAAGATTAAACGCATTAAAGCTAGCGGTATTGACCCTTATCCGCACCGCTACCACCGAAGACATACTACCGAGCAGTCGGTGGCTTTGCTTGGAAAGCAAGAAGCCTCGGACAAAATAGAGCATCTGGTAGTTAGCGTTGCCGGGCGTGTTATGGCCAAGCGAAAAATGGGCAAGAGCGCCTTCTTTGATATCCGCGACGGCTCAGGGAAAATCCAGTTGCTGTTTCAGGATATTAACAGGTACGATGAAAATCAAATCAAGCTATTTAATGATTTAGACATCGGCGATTTTATCGGGGTTGATGGCAATCTACTTCGAACAAAGAGCGGAGAACCTACCGTTTTGGTAGCAGAATTTACCCTGTTGGCCAAGTCGCTACGGCCGCTGCCAGAGAAATGGCACGGGCTTGGCGATATTGACACCCGCCACCGTCAGCGCTACCTGGATTTAATCAGCAACCCGGAAGTAAGGGAAACCTTTCTGGTGCGCAGCCGGGTTATTGCGGCCATACGTGAGTTTCTGGGTAAGCGTGACTTTCTTGAGGTGGAGACGCCGGTACTGCAACCTTCGGCTGGAGGAGCGCTCGCCCGGCCATTCATCACTCACCACCATGCCCTCAACCAGGATTTCTATCTGAGAATTGCCATGGAGCTTCACCTTAAGCGGTTGATTGTCGGCGGTTTTGACAGGGTCTACGAGCTGGGCCGAATCTTTCGCAACGAGGGCATCTCTACCAGGCATAACCCGGAGTTCACCATGCTGGAGAGCTACCAGGCCTATGCCGATTATAATGACGTTATGAATATGCTGGAGGAAATGGTGTCCGGCATCGTTAAGAAAGTTACCGGCAGTTATCGGGTTAAATTTGGCGAAGATACAATAGATTTCAAAAAGCCATGGCAGCGGTTGGAGCTGCGTCAGGCGGTCGCCGAGTATAGCGGGATAGATTTCGTCCACTACCCCGATGCCGACCTGCTGCGGGCAAGGATGCAGGAGAAGGGCCTGGAGGTGGACCCGGAAAAGGACTGGCCGCGGCTGGTCGACGAGCTGATTTCCACCTTCCTTGAGCCGAAGCTGGTGCAGCCCACCTTTGTTAGAGATTATCCGGTTTCCATGTCGCCTCTGGCCAAGAGGAAGCCGGGGCAGGAGCGGGTGGTGGAGCGCTTCGAGGCCTTTGCTGGGGGCATGGAGATTGCCAATGCCTTCACCGAGCTCAACGACCCGGTAGAGCAGCGCCAGCGATTTGTCACGCAGCAGAAGGAGCGGGCAAAAGAAGAGGAGACCGAGGTCATTGACGAGGACTTCCTCACCGCCCTGGAGTACGGCATGCCGCCCACCGGCGGGCTGGGGGTAGGCATCGACCGCCTGGTGATGCTGCTCACCGGACAGCAGTCTATCCGCGAGGTAATACTCTTTCCACAGCTCAGGGAGAAGCCTTAAAGGAGAAGAGCAAGTGACTGAAGACAGGGATTTAATCACCTACTGCGGGCTTCACTGCGGAGACTGTTTTAGTTACAAGGGTAAGATTGCTGATTTAGCCAGAGACCTCAGAAAAGAATTAAGACAGGCAAAATTCGCGAAGATGGCAGAATCACTTTCTGACATATCCTTCTTTCAGGTCTTCAAAAACTACCC
>DAOWLH010000002.1 GCA_030643515.1 Dehalococcoidia bacterium
CCTGCATTTTTTGAGCTTTATCTATGTAGTAGTCCAAGTTGTAGACCGGCCCGCCCATCTTGGGCTCGGTCAGTGAGTAGCATATGGTTAGCTGGGCGTGCTTGCCGCTTGCCTTGATGGCCGCAAGGGAGGTCTCAAAGTTACGCTCGTCGTTTAAGGCATCAAAGACACGGAAGATGTCGATTCCGGTACTGGCGGCGTGCTCGACGAAGGCAGTAACGACATCGTCGGCGTAGTTGCGGTAGCCGACCAGGTTCTGCCCGCGAAGCAGCATCTGGAGGGGGGTATCGGGGGCCAGCTTCTTCAGGATACGCAGCCGCTGCCACGGGTCTTCATTTAAGAATCTGGTAGGCACGTCAAAGGTGGCGCCGCCCCATACTTCCAGGGAGTAAAAGCCAGCCTTGTCCATCTTGGCGGCGATGGGTTCCATATCCTCGGTGCGCATCCGTGTCGCCAGCAGTGATTGGTGCCCGTCTCGCATGGTCAAATCGGTAATTTTCAGCCTGTTTGTCATAGGTCATCCCTTCCCTTTTTCATTTGGCATTTAGCACTCTATTATAGAGGAATATTGCCGTGTTTTTTAGCCGGGCTGTCCTGGGCTTTATTCTCCAGCGTGGCCAGCGCCTGGATTAGCCTGGGCCGTGTCCGGGCCGGGTCGATGACATCATCGATATATCCCCTGGCGGCGGCGATGTAGGGGTTGTCAAACTTCTCCTGGTATTCGGAGACCAGCCTCCGCCTTGTTTCCTCCGGTTTGTCCGACTGGGCGATAGCCTTTCTAAAGATGATGTTAACTGCTCCTTCGGCACCCATAACGGCTATCTCAGCGGTGGGCCAGGCAAGGTTGATATCTCCCCGCAGGTGCCGGGAACTCATCACGATATAGGCGCCGCCGTAGGCCTTGCGGGTGATAACGCTTATCTTGGGCACCGTGGCCTCCGCATAGGCATAGATTAACTTGGCCCCGTGCCGGATAATACCGCTGTGTTCCTGGGCAGTGCCCGGCATAAAGCCGGGGACATCAACCAGGCTGACCAGCGGGATGTTAAAAGCGTCGCAGAAGCGGACGAAGCGGGCCGCCTTGACCGAGGCATCAATATCAATAACTCCGGCAAGAAAAGCCGGCTGCTGGGCGACGATGCCTACCGGTTTGCCCCCCAGCCGGGCAAAGCCGATGATGATATTTGGGGCAAAGTGCTGCTGTACCTCCATGAATTCACCGCCATCAGCGATGCTGGTAATCAATCGCTTCATGTCATAGGCCTTCTTCGGGTCGTCCGGTATGAGCTGGCGCAGGCTGTCATCGGTGCGCTCCGGGTTGTCTGACGGTTCAAGTTTCGGTGGCTTCCCCTTCCAGTTGGGGGGCAAGAAACCGAGTAGGCGGCGCACCGCCTTGAAGCACCCCTGCTCGTCATCGTCCATGAAATGGGCGACCCCGCTCTTCTTTGAGAGGATTTCAGCTCCGCCCAGCTCCTGGTGGCTTATCTCCTCGCGGGTGACAGCACGAACCACATCGGGGCCGGTGATATACATCTGGCTTATTCCCTTGACGACAAAGATAAAGTCGGTTATTGCCGGGCAGTAAACGGCGCCGCCGGCGCTGGGCCCGACGACCACCGAAATCTGGGGGACAGCACCGGAGCACAGCGTGTTGTACAGCAGCATATCGCCGACGCCGGCAAGACTGGCGACTCCCTCCTGAATGCGTGCCCCGCCGGAGTCAAAGATAGCGATAACAGGGACGCCGGTGTCCAGGGCCAGCTGGTGCAGCCGGCCGACCTTCTGGCCGACCACCTCGGAGATTGAGCCGCCGAAGACAGTGAAGTCCTGGGCATAGATAAAAACGGGACGGCCTTCTATCCTGCCGCTGCCGGTGACCACGGCATCGCCTGGATATTGTTGTTCGGCCAGCCCGAAATCAGTGGCCCGATGGCTGGCAAAGCTACCCAGCTCACTAAAGCTACCGGGGTCAAGGAGAAGAGAAATCCTGTCTCTGTCGGTTAGTTTCCCCCGGGCCTGTTGCTGTGCAATACGCTCCTGGCCGCCACCGGCCTCTGCCTGCTTCTTGAGATGGGCCAGCTTGTCTAGCTTATCCTCTGTAGTCAATTAAATCGATCCATAGGCTTCAGTCTGCCGGTGATAATATAACACACCGCCAGCTTTAAGGGCAAACGAAAACAACTTGAACCCTTGGTGGTAAATGGACTATAATCCAATAATTTCCTGCCGAAATGCAATACAACTAACGTTGGTGCCGGTGACAAACAAGTCCAGAGAGCAGCTTGGCAAAATACTGTCGTCTTATGGCGCTGATATGGGCAGTTTACTGCCCATACTGGAGGCAGTTCAGCGGCGGTTCGGTTATCTTCCAGAAGAGGCCATGGAAGAGGTGGCCCGATTCCTCGGGATAGCCAACAGCACCGTCTATTCGGTGGCCACCTTCTATTCCCACTTCCGGCTTGCCCCCATCGGCAAAAGAATAATCAGGGTATGCCGTGGCACCGCCTGCCATGTGCGTGGCGTGGCCGGCATTCTGGATGAGCTGGAGAAGCGGCTGTCGATCAGGCCGAGAGAAACCACCGCCGATGGTGAATATACCCTGGAAACAATCGCCTGCTTTGGCTCGTGCGCCCTGGCCCCGGTCATGGTCATCAATGACCGGGTGTATGGAAGATTGACAACCGGCAAAATAGGCCAGATTCTGGAAGGGCATAGAGACTAGACTGTGAGATAGCCGATGACCTTCGCCGAGATTTACAGGAAAGCAAAAGCAGAACGGGAGGCACTGGAAAGCGGTGGCCGGATTCGTATCCTTGTCGGTACGGCCAGCTGTGGCCGGGCAGCCGGTGCGGATGCCGTGCTCAAGGCGATCAGTTCAGAGCTGGAACGGCAAAGTATCGAGGCAACAATCACCAGGGTAGGCTGTATCGGGCTGTGTTATGCCGAGCCGCTGGTGGCCATCACTAACCCGGGTAGACCCGGTGCCTTCTATGGCGGTGTCACGCCGGAAATCGTGCCCGAGCTTATAGAATCACATATTGTTAACGATAAACCGTATGCTGACCTGGCGCTGGGCACTACGGGAAGTGGCGGCATCACCGGCATTCCCCGGCTTTTTGATATGCCGATGCTCAAACCACAGGTGCGGATAGCCCTGCGCAACTGCGGCCTTATTGACCCTGAGGACATAAACCATTATATCGCCGGCGATGGTTATGGCGGCCTGGCCAAGGCCTTCTCTATGACGCCCGAAGAGGTGATTGCCAAGATAAAAAGGTCCGGGCTGCGCGGCCGTGGCGGCGCCGGCTTTCCCACCGGCCTTAAGTGGGAGCTTTGCCGTAAGGCTCTGGGTAAGACGAAGTACCTCATCTGCAACGCCGATGAGGGTGACCCCGGTGCCTTTATGGACAGGTTGCTTCTGGAGAGCGACCCGCACACCGTCCTGGAAGGGATGCTGATAGGTGCCTACGCCATCGGTGCCAATGAGGGCTATATATACATCCGGATTGAGTATCCGCTGGCCATTGAGAGGCTGGAGCTGGCCCTTGAGCAGATGACAGAATACGGCCTGCTGGGCGAGGATATCCTGGGTTCCGGCTTTAGCTTTGATATAAAGATAAAGCGGGGAGCCGGGGCCTTCGTCTGCGGCGAGGAAACGGCGCTTATGGCTTCTATCGAGGGTAAGCGCGGATTGCCCAGGCCGCGCCCGCCATTTCCGGCTCAGGCCGGGCTGTGGGGCAGGCCAACCAATATCAATAATGTGGAGACATTGGCCAATGTGCCGCCTATCCTGCAAAGAGGTGCCGGCTGGTTTGCCGGCTATGGCACCGAGAAGAGCAAAGGGACAAAGACCTTTGCCCTCGCCGGAAAGATAGAGCGCACCGGTCTTGTCGAGGTGCCGATGGGCACAACTCTTCAGGAAATTATCTATGACATCGGCGGCGGCATCCCCGGAGGCAAGCGTTTCAGGGCGGTTCAAACAGGAGGCCCATCCGGTGGCTGTTTGCCGGCAAGCCTGCTGGACCTGCCGGTTGATTACGAATCTCTGACCCAGGCAGGTTCCATTATGGGCTCCGGGGGAATGGTGGTGATGGATGAGGACACCTGTATGGTTGACATCGCTCGCTATTTTCTCTCCTTCACCCGGTCTGAGTCGTGTGGCAAGTGTGTTCCCTGCCGTCTGGGTACAAAGCAGATGCTGGATATACTGGAGGACATCACCGGCGGCAAAGGTAAACCAGGCGATGTAGAGCTTCTCAGCGATTTAGCCCGATCAATAAAGGTGGGCTCTCTATGCGGGCTCGGCCAGACGGCACCCAATCCGGTTCTGACAACATTGCGCTACTTCAGAGATGAATACGAAGAGCATATAAGTGAGCACCGGTGCCGGGCAGCGGCTTGCAAGGAACTGATAACATACTCGATTATAGATGAAAAGTGTCCCGGCTGCGGGTTGTGCGTCAGGGAATGCCCGGTTGACGCTATAACCTTTAAAGGTAAGAAAAAACCGGTCATCATCGATGAGACGAAATGTACCAGGTGCGGTGCCTGTTACGATATATGTCGCCTCGACGCCGTGAAGATTGAATAGGTGGAACTATGTTAAAACTGGTTATAGACGGCAGGCAGGTTACCGCCGCAAACGGCATGACGGTGCTGGAAGCAGCCAGTGAGGCCGGTATCTATCTGCCCACCCTGTGTTACCACCCGGACCTGGAGCCGTACGCAGGCTGCCGCCTGTGCATCGTAGAGATTGACGGCCAGCGCGGCCTACCCACCGCCTGTACCACCCGGGTCGCCGACGGCATGGTGGTTCGGACATCAACGCCGGAGATAGACCAGGTGCGGCGGAACACGCTGGAGCTGATTCTGGCTGACCACCCGACCGATTGCCTCACCTGCATCAAGAACCAGCGCTGCGAATTGCAGGAAGTGACTGCCTACCTGGGTATTACCGGCTATCGTCTTCGCCCTATGGCCGGCGAGCGCCCCGTTGATGCCAGTAATCCCTTTTTCACCCTTGACCGCAACTACTGTATCCTCTGCCAGCGGTGCACCCGCGCCTGCGACGAGGTAACAGCGGTCAATGCCATCGAGATAGCCGGCCGCGGCTACGATAGCTGGGTGAGCACCTTTGGCGACAAGCAACTGATGGAATCAATCTGCCGGTCCTGCGGCGAGTGCGTTGTCCGCTGTCCGGTGGCGGCGCTGGTACCCAGGGAGCACCAGTTGCCCACCAGTGAGGTAGCGACCACCTGCCCCTACTGCGGTGTCGGCTGCATGATGTATCTCGGTGTCCGCGCCGGCCGTATTATATCGGTGCGCGGTAATGAAGAAAGCCAGGCCGGCAGAGGCCGTCTCTGCGTCAAGGGGCGTTACGGTATCGCCGAGTTTGTTCACCATCAAGATCGCCTGACCACTCCTCTTATCAAGAAGGGTGGCCGGTTCGCCCCGGCAGGCTGGGATGAAGCCCTTGACCTGGTGGCCGGCAAACTGGCCGGCTACTCTGGCGATCAGGTGGCCGTCATCTCTTCGGCCAAGTCCACCAACGAGGACAACTATGTCATTCAGAAGTTTACCCGGGCGGTGCTGGGCACAAACAACATTGACCACTGTGCCCGCCTGTGTCATTCACCCTCGGTGGCCGGTCTGGCCGCCACCTTCGGCAGCGGCGCCATGACCAACTCCAACAACGATATCGGCCAGGCCGCCTGTATCCTGTCCATCGGTAGCAATACCACGGAGAGCCATCCGGTCATCGGCTTTGACGTCAAGGGGGCGGTACGGCGCGGAGCCAGGCTGATTGTGGCCAACCCTCGCGAAATCAGGCTGGTGCGCTACGCCGATATATGGCTCCGGCAGCGGCCGGGCAGCGATGTCGCCCTGCTGCTGGCGATGGCAAAGGTTATCCTTGATGAAGGGCTTGCTGACCGGGACTTTATCGAGCAGCGCTGCGAAAACTTTGACGCCTTTGAAAAGTCCCTGGCCAGCTTGGACCTGGCTACTGCCGAGGAA
>DAOWLH010000070.1 GCA_030643515.1 Dehalococcoidia bacterium
CATTGGGGATTATGCTGCGGGCTTTATCTCCGGCATACAGCGGGTGGCCCGGCTCCATAAAGCAGCGGAGCATATCGACCACCAGGACTACGTTGTTCACCATTTGCCTCCTTAGTGCAGGAAATGCCTGATGCCGGTGAAGACCATGGCAATGTCATGCTTGTCGGCGGCGGCAATAGAGTCCTCGTCCCGTATGGAGCCGCCCGGCTGGATAATGGCCGTCACCCCTACCTCGGCGGCCTGTTCGACGCTGTCGGGGAAGGGGAACATGGCATCGGAGGCAAGGACGCTGCCCCTGGCCTTGTCCCCGGCCTTGGTACTGGCGATGGAGACGCTGACCACCCGGTTGGGCTGCCCCGCCCCCATACCCAGCAGTGTTCTGTCTTTCACCAGCAGGATGGCATTCGACTTGATGTGCTTGACTGCCCGCCAGGCGAACATAAGGTCTTCCAGCTCTTCCCTGGTCGGCTGGCGTCTGGTTACCGTTTTAAGCTCGAGGCTGTCTTCGGCCAGGGAGTCCGAGGCCTGCACCAGCAGCCCGCCCCTCACCCGGCGGTAGTCCAGGTAGCCGATGGGAGTGGTGGCATAGTTGGGGGGAAGCTCGGCCAGCAATATACGCAGGGTTTTCCTCTTTTTTAACGCTTCCAGGGCATCGTCATCATATTCCGGGGCAATAATTACCTCGTAGAAGGTCTTGCCCATGCTCTCAACCAGGCTTAGGTTGACCCTGCGGTTGCTGGCGATAATGCCGCCAAAGGCGGACACCGGGTCGCCGGCGAAAGCCCTCCGGTGGGCCTCGGCGATGTCCGGATGGCTGGCCAGACCGCAGGTGTTGGTGTGCTTGACGATGGCCACCGTTGAAGCAGCGAAGTCAACGGCGGCGCCCCAGGCGGCATCGGCGTCCAGGATGTTGTTGAAGGACATCTCCTTGCCCCAGAGCTGCCTGGCCCAGGTTATACCGGTGTCCTGCTTACCGGCTGCCACCTGCTCGGCGTAAAAGGCAGCCTTCTGGTGTGGGTTTTCACCGTAGCGCAGGTCATATCTCTTCTTGAGGGCTATTGTCATATCTTCGGGGAAGTCTTCCAAATCCTGCCCGAGGTATTGAGAAATGGCGGTGTCATACATGGCGACATGCTGGAATGCCTTCTGGGCCAGCCGCTTTCGCTCGGTCATATCGAGGTCTCCCTGCTTCAGTTTGTCCACCATCAGCTGGTAGTCGGCCGGGTCAACCACCACGATGACGCCGGGGAAGTTCTTGGCCGCCGCCCGGATCATGGTCGGGCCGCCGATGTCTATGTTCTCCAGCGCCTCGTCTATGGTTACCCCCTCCTTTGATATGGTCTGGACAAAGGGATAGAGGTTGACCGCCACCAGGTCTATGAGCTGGATGTTGTTTTTCGCCAGCTCCTCCATGTGGCTTTTAAGGTTGCGTCTGGCAAGCAGCCCACCGTGGACCGCCGGGTGCAGCGTCTTCACCCGTCCGTTCAATATCTCCGGGAAGCCGGTGATTTCGGAAACGCTCTTTACCGGAACTCCGGCTTCGGCCAGGGCCTTCCTGGTACCGCCGGTACTGAAGACCTCAAACCCCAGCCGGCTCAGCTTGCCGGCAAAATCGGTCACCCCGGATTTATCCGAGACGCTGACAATAGCTCGCATGGATACCTCCTGATACTGTCTTTATTCCACAGCCTGTGCGGCTCCTCTTCTTGTGATAAAAAAGATAGTCAAGAAGATGACCAGCCCCAGCAGAACCGCTGCCACCGCTGACAGGCCGGCGATTAGCGGCCAGTTTGTAGCCCGGGATTGAACTGCCATCCGGGTATCCGTTCCCAGGCCCGGAATCCCCAGTTCCCAGGTTGCAGAATTGCCTTCAACGATATCCGCATTACTATCAACAATGTCCCCCGGCATGGTTATAGTCCAGGAGACGCTGAGGAAATCCTCCAGGAACATATCAATGATTTCACCAGTCAGGAATTGATCAAACTCTTCCCCCAAATCAAGTTCGCCTAAGTCAATGCCGGAGCCGGGGACGGTGGCTTCAAAGAAGTAGTCCTTGGCCCAAAGAGAGCCCTGGCTTCTAAATGAGATATCCTCAATGATGGTCTCCTCCCCCTCCGAGCCGGGCATGGCTATACTATCAACGGAGCTAAAGCTCCTGGTGGCGATGGCGGTGACAGAGTCCTCTCCGACGTCAATACTGATCTGCCAGCCCTCAGTATCCGAGTCAAAGCCCAGGTCGCCAGCGGTAAGCATTTCGGCCATCATACCGCTGGCTTCCATCCTCACCTTCTGGATGATGGCTCCGGAGGGCTTAACAGTGGTATCGAAGCCAATATCCAGCGTGCCGCAGCCGGTCAATACCAGTAGCAGGGACAAGATAATTGCCATAACTACGGGAACGGGAATATGTCTTGCCATAACGTGCGCTTTCCCTCTCATTACCCACCTCCTCCTGGAAATGGTAACTAGTCAATCATTACCTGTCTTGGCTCGGTTTTCTTGGCTATCCCGCCGATTACTCTGGCCTCTGGCAGCTCTTTTATAATCTGCTCCGCATTATCGGATGAACAGACGAGCACCATGCCGATGCCCATATTAAAAACGCGGTACATCTCATCCAGGTCAACGTTACCCCGTTTCTGGATGAGCTGGAAAACAGGCGGAGTTTCCCACGATTTGCTGTCAAACCTGGCGGCAACCCCTTCCGGCAGTACCCGGGGCACGTTGCCCACCAGGCCGCCGCCGGTGATGTGGGCCAGCCCTCTGATCAGTGGCAACAGGGGCTTAAGCTCCCGGTAGTAACAGCGGTGGGGCGTCAGCAACGCCTGACCCAGGGTCTCGCCCAGTTCGGGGTAGAAGGTGGCCAGAGCTATAGTATCCTCGCCGAGGATTTTACGCGCCAGGGAGTAACCGTTGGTGTGGAGCCCGCTGGAAGGCAGCCCGATGATGGTGTCACCGGCGGTAATATCCCTGCCGGTTATTATCTTATCCTTGCTGGCAGCGCCGACGATAAAGCCGACCAGGTCGTAGTCATCACCGGTGTACAAGCCGGGCATCTCGGCGGTTTCCCCGCCGATGAGGGCGCAGCCGACCTCCTGACAGGCCTTGGACAGCCCCTGGACAATAGCCTCCACCCTCCGCGGCACCAGTTTGCCCATGGCGATATAGTCCAGAAAGAAGAGTGGCTCGGCGCCACAGGTGAGGATGTCATTGACGCAGTGATTAACGATGTCAATGCCAACAGTGTCGTGCTTGTCCAGGGCACTGGCAATCTTGAGCTTGGTGCCGACGCCGTCGACGCTGGAGACGAGGACCTGCCGGCCATGCTCTCTTAGCTCAAACAGACCGCCGAAGAAGCCGGGGCCGCTCAGGACTTCGGGGCGCTGTGTTTTCCGGGCGTGCTTTTTTATCAGCTCCTTGGTCTTGTCCGCAGCATCCAGGCCGACGCCGGCGGCGGCATAGGTCTCTTTAATCTGCTCAGCCTCCCGCAGTAATTGTTAGCCGTTACTTGCGAAACCACTTGCCCTTGCCAGCGGCAGCCGCCAGCGGTGCTACCACTATCCAGAGGGAGATGGTGACCAGCATGGCATAGGAGTAGCTTATCGTTTCTATATCAAACCTCGGGGCGACAACTCCCCAGAGAAGCATGGTAAAGAGGGAGCTGAGGAAGAAGCCGGGGATAGCCGCTCCGAATATCGCGCCACAACCCATAATTGGCCTCCTTGCAGGATTTTGCTATCTGCCATTGATAGCCGGCTAATAATAGCACTTGGCCAATATGGATGCAATCAGGTCAGCCCTTGCGGTGACCGACCGGATATAATTGATTTCGCTTATGTGGCGGCTACTTGTGCTTGTCTGGTGGTTTGCTGCCGGCCATCGTCTCCAGTGCCAGCTTGTCCATTTCCAGCTGCACCGGCACCTGGTATTCACCGGTGAAGCAGGCCAGGCAGAACATTTCACGAGGCAGGCCCACTGCCTTTATTAAGCCGTCGATGCTGAGGTAGCCCAGAGAATCGGCGTCAATGAAGTCCCTGATTTCGGGGATGGTCTTCTGGGCGGCGATTAACTCCCAGCGGGTGGCCATGTCAACGCCGAAGAAACAGGGGTAGCAGATGGGTGGGGCGCAGACGCGCATATGGATCTCTTTGGCCCCGGCCTTTCGGAGCAAGCGGATGACCTGGGGGGTGGTGGTCCCGCGGACGATGCTATCATCCACCAGCACCAGCCGCTTGCCCTCCAGTATCGGCTTTAAGGGATTGAATTTGAGCTTGACGCCAAGGTCTCTTATCCGTTGGTCGGGCTCAATGAAGGTGCGCCCCATGTATCGGTTCTTAATCAGCCCCTCGCTAGGGGGTATTCCTGATTTAATGGCGTAGCCCACCCCGGCTGCCGTGGCCGAGTCGGGGACGCCGATGACCAGGTCGGCATCTACCGGGTGCTCTTCTGCCAGGCCGGCACCCATATCCTGTCGTGCTGAATAGAGCAGGCGACCATTGATGAAGCTATCCGGGCGGGAGAAGTAGATATACTCAAAAATACATAATGACTTTTTGTCTGTTTCCATCCGGTAACTGTCAAGGCCGTTTTCGCTGATAGCCACAATTTCACCGGGTTCAACCTCCCGGGTAAATCGGGCGCCGATGTGGTTTAGGGCACAGCTCTCCGAGGCCATGACCCAGCTATTGCTACCGATGGTGCCCAGGCACAAGGGGCGGACGCCAAAGTTGTCGCGGACACCGTAGAGAGTATCTCTGGTCATCAATACCATAGAATAGGCCCCCTGCAGACGGCGCATGGCATACTTGATTCTGTCCAGCCAGTCCTTTTCAGGAGATGAGAGGATGAGGTTGGCGATAACCTCGGTGTCGGTTGAGGTCTTGAAGGTGTAGCCCTTGGCCGACAGCTCTTTGTAGAGGGCCTCGGCGTTGGTGATGTTGCCGTTGTGGGCTATGGCCAGTGTCCCTGCCCCGGCACC
>DAOWLH010000019.1 GCA_030643515.1 Dehalococcoidia bacterium
AGATGGTAATCCTCAAGGACATTCCCTTCTATTCTATGTGTGAGCACCATTTTCTGCCCTTCTTTGGTGTCGTCCACATCGGCTATATCCCGAACGCAGAGGGGCGGGTGGTCGGCATCAGCAAGCTGGCCCACGTGGTGGAAATCATTGCCAAGCGTCCTCAAATACAGGAGAGGATGGCCACCGAGATTGCCGATGCCATCGCCGGCGGGCTTAAGTGCCAGGGGGTGGGCGTGGTTATTCAGGCAGAGCACCTGTGTATGGTAATGCGTGGCATTAAAAAACCGGGGGCCAGTGTCATTACGTCGGCCCTCAGGGGCAGCTTCCGCAGCCATGCAGCCAGCCGTGCTGAGTTCATGTCTCTGATACGGGGCAAGTAATCTATTCCCCCATCACCTGCACCATCACCCGCCGGGAGCGGGGGCGGTTGTCAAAATCCACCAGCACTACCTGCTGCCAGGTGCCCAGAACCAGCCTCTTGTTGCTTACCGGGATTACCAGTGAAGCGCCAAGAAGTGAAGCCCTAACGTGTGAGTGACCGTTGCCGTCTCCCCAGGCGCGGTCGTGGGCATAGGTGATGTTCTGTGGTGCCAGCCGCTGCCACAACTCCTTGAAATCGGCAATCAGGCCGGGTTCAAACTCGATGGTGGTTACTCCGGCAGTGGAGCCTGCGACGAACAGGGTTAATATGCCGCTGCTGACTCCAGACTTGGCCAGCTGTTGCTCCACCTGGGGCGTGATGTCGATAATGTCGCCATTACCCCTAGAGCTGAGGCTGATTGATTCGGTTACTACCATAAAGTACCTCCCGTGGCATGCATCTAAATATCCACAAACTCATCCCATAGAATATCGTCAATGTTGAACACCGGGCCGTCCTGGCATACCTGCTTCAACCCCTGCCTTGTCTTTACCGTGCATCCGTAGCACAGGCCAAGGCCGCAGGCCATCCTTGTCTCAAGTGATACCTGGATTTCTTTTCGGCGGAGCAGCTTGCGGTTCTGGTTGGCAATTGTCCGGTACATGGCGCTGGGACCGCAGGCAAATACCTGGCTAGCCCAATCCAGGTATTTCGGCAGCAGGTCTGTTATTATTCCCTTGCTGCCGGCAGTGCCGTCGTCGGTAGCGGTAAAGCACCTGACTCCCTGGGGGAGGAGGTGGCCGGGGCACAACTGTGAGCCCGTCTTTGCTCCCAGCAGCAGGGCTATAGAGCGGTTGCCGGCTGCGGCTGTCTGCGCCAGAAAAGTCAGCGGGGCGATGCCCAGACCCCCTGCCACCAGCAGCAGGTTGAATGAAGCCGGGTCGACGGAGAAGCCTTTGCCCAGGGGCCCCAGCAGGTCCAGCTTTTCTCCCGGCTGGCGCTGCGATAGCCAGCTTGTACCCTTGCCAACCACGGTAAACATAAGCGCCAGCTTGGTTTTATCTTCATCCGTCCGGTGGATGCTCATCGGGCGCCGGAGCAGGTTTTCCCGCCCGCAGCACGCCATGACGAACTGCCCCGGGCTGGCTACCCGGGCTATCTCAGGGGCTTCCAGCCAGAGGAGGTGGACTCCGGGCATAGCTTCATGGTTGGAAATGACCGGAGCCTGAATGACTGTAGCCTTGCTTTGGTTGGTCAATAATCTCTCCTTTTGATTGGTAGCCTTCTGCTCACTCCGCTCGATACTCTGCCAAAGGTTGGACACTGAAGCCCTGGCCGCTTCCCGTGAGTACCTCAGCCACCGCCCGTGCCGTATCGAGGGAGGTAAAGCAGGGTATGCGTTTTTCGGCTGCTGTCCGCCGGATTTCAAAACCATCCCTCAGGGATATGCGTCCACCAGTAATGGTGTTGATAACACCATCAACAGTGCCGTCGTTGATGATATCAACCACATTGGGGTGGCCTTCGCTTAATTTCTTGGTTATCATTTTGACTGGAAGGCCGGCAGCTTTAATCATGGCCGAGGTGCCCTCGGTGGCGTAAAGGCGGAAGCCGGCACTGGCGAACTTCTTGATTACCGGCATCGCCTCTGCCTTATCCCGTTCGGCGATGCTGAAAAGCACCGCTCCTTTGATGGGTAGCATTAGCCCGGCGGCCAGAAGTGCCTTGGCCAGGGCGGCGTTTAAGCTGTAGTCAATGCCCATCACCTCGCCGGTGGACTTCATCTCCGGGCCGAGGTAGGTATCGACTCCGGCCAGCTTGGACATGGAAAAGACCGGGGCCTTGATGGC
>DAOWLH010000015.1 GCA_030643515.1 Dehalococcoidia bacterium
ATCTGGAGACCAGCGATACCAGCATCTGGGGATTCATCGTCTCGTCGGCCGATGCCATAAGCAGCGCCCGGCCCGGAGCCAGACGGGAGTCCCTCTATAGCTACCTGAAGCGGCTCAAGGAGTTGGAAGAGATAGCCGATAGCTTTAAAGGGGTCGATAAGGCCTACGCCATTCAGGCTGGCCGCGAAGTGCGCATTCTGGTCAAGCCGGAGGACATAGACGACCTGGGTGCCATGAGGCTGGCCAGGGATATCGTCAAGAAGATTGAGGAAGGCCTTGCCTATCCCGGTCAGATAAAAGTGACCGTTCTCCGGGAGACAAGAGCCGTGGACTACGCTAGATAGAAATCATAAAGTTGGCAGGTATCTTGTGTTAGTATTGGCCATCGGAGACATTATCGGCAGCCCCGGCAGGAGAGCCGTAAAACAGCTTCTACCCGGGTTAAGGCAGCAATACGGGGTTAACCTGGTTATCGCCAACGGCGAAAACGCCGCCGGCGGACTGGGGCTGACCCTGGCCACCGCCGACGAACTGCTCGGCGCCGGGGTTGACGTTATAACTTCGGGCAACCACATCTGGGCACAGAGGGAGATTATTCCCTACCTAGATAGTGAGATTCCCATTATCCGCCCGCTGAATTATCCACCGGGGGTGCCCGGCAAGGGATACCTGGTGTTCAACGACCGGGCGGTAGTGGTCAACCTGATAGGCCGCACCTTTATAGGCAACTTTGACTGCCCATTCCGGGGCATGGATAAGCTGCTCGCCCAGCTCGACCCCGGGCACAGGGTTATTATCGTTGATTTTCACGCCGAAGCAACCTCGGAGAAGGGAGCTCTGGGCTACTACCTGGATGGCCGCGTCAGTGCCGTACTGGGCACCCATACCCACATCGGCACCATCGACACCCGGCTGCTTCCCCGGGGGACGGCCTACGTCACCGACATCGGCATGACCGGCCCGATCGACTCGGTCATCGGCGACGATACTGAGAAAGTGCTCAGCCGCTTCCTGACTATAATGCCGAACCGATTGTCAGTGGGGAAGGGCAAAACCGTCCTCAATGCCATTCTGGTAAAGATTGACGAGGAAAGCGGCCGGGCGACTGCCATCGAGAGAATCAGCTGCGAGGCAGGCTCTTGACTGCCGGGATAGACCTTCACATCCACACCACGGCTTCCGACGGTAAGTTCAGCCCGGCGGAGATTGTCCGTAAATCGGTAAACCTCGGGTTGGGCGTCATTGCCATCTGCGACCACGACACCGTCAACGGTTTGGAGCCTGCTCTCCAGGAGGCTGCCTCCTTTCCCCACCTCAAGATAATACCCGGCATCGAGGTCAGTACCCATGCTCCGGGGAACGAGGTCCACATCCTCGGTTACTTCATAGACCACACCGACGCCAAGCTCCAGGATATCCTGGCCAGCTTACGCAACTCGCGACGGGAGCGGGCACGAGCTATGACCAGCAAGCTGGGAGGTCTTGGCGTCAACATCGACTGGCGGAGAGTAAAGCAGATTGCCGGCAGCGGCTCTATCGGCCGGCCCCACATTGCCCAGGCCATGCTGGAGAAGGGCTATATCGGCTCGATCAAGGAGGCTTTCACTCACTATATCGAGCAGGGTGGCCCGGCCTACGTTGAGCGGCATAAGATAAGCCCGGTAGAAGCAGTGATCCTAATAAAAAAGGTGGGTGGCCTGCCGGTGCTGGCCCACCCGACCACTATTAACGAACCGGAGGCGATGGTGGGCCTGCTAAAAAAGGCCGGCCTGGTTGGCCTGGAGGTCTACTACAGCGATTACAGCAAGGACGAAAGGCAACGCCTGGCCAGGATGGCCGACAAGCACGGTCTCATTGGCACCGGCGGTAGTGACTACCACGGCCTGGATGATACCGCCGAGACTTTGCTCGGCGAGGCTGACGTACCTCAGAAGGCGGCCGATGCGCTCTTTGCCCTGGCCGGCCAAAGAGCGCTCAAACCGGCCGGTTTATAACAGAAGCTATGTCCATTGAGTTTATTTTACTCGCCATCGGCGCCTATCTTCTGGGTTCGGTGCCGGCCGCCTATCTGGCGGCCAGGTGGTACCGCGGCATTGATATCAGGAAGCAGGGCACGGGAAAGGTGGGCGCCGCCAATGTGCTCAGCTCCGCTTCAAAGTGGCTGGCTATCCCGGTGGCCTTATTTGACATCGGCAAGGGTGCGCTGACCGTCTGGATAGCCCAGCTGCTGGGGCTGGGGGCGGCTGCCCAGGTAACGGTGGGCATCATCACTATTATCGGGCACAATTGGCCCGTCTTCCTCCGTTTCCAGGGCGGACGCGGTATCTTCACCACTCTGGGCGTTGTCACCATGCTCTCGCCGTGGCTGGGGCTAATCATTCTGGTCACCCCCTACCTGTTCGCGCCGTTACGGCTGGTGGCCTTCGGCGTCTTTCTAGACCTGGCTGCCATGCCAATCTTGAGCTGGTTTTTCAGCCAGCCGCTGGGCATTGAGGAAAGGCTGCCGGTCACGTTAGGCCTCGCTGCCATGATGCTGCTGGCGCTATCAAAGAGGGTAATAGCGCCCAGGACTCCGCTCAGCCAATCGATGCATCCGCTGGAGCTGTTCTTTAACCGCCTGCTATTCGACCGCGACATCAGGGACAGAGAATCCTGGATAAGGTGGAAGTCTCAGCAGAAGCCGGAGAGATGAAGATAGGCCACCATGATATTATGAAAGGTGCAACTCACCTGGGAGAAAAATGTCGCCACTTAGCATGACGTACCTGGGAATACCGGGGTATGCCATCTTCTGGGTGCTGACAGTAGCCGCCTCCGGCCTGTTTTTTTACCGGATATCCCGGCTCATCCGGTATATGTTTCTTGGGCAGAAAGAGAAAGGCTTCAGCCACCTGCTGCGCCGGGCGCTGAAGATGACGGCCATCACCCTAGGGCAGTGGTGCCAGCTCAAGGGCATTACCTTGAAGGACAGGGCAGGCATAGGCCATGCCACTCTTGCCTGGGGCTTCTTTGTCTTTGTCGTCTTCTATGTGGTATTTATCATTATCGGCGCCGGTTTTGGCCTCTCGGAGACGCTGGAGCACAGCGCTTTCTTCTTTTACTACACCTGGGTTATGGACATCATCGCCCCCATTGTGGTTCTGGTCATCCTGTGGGCCATCGTCCGCCGCTATATCGTGCGGCCGCCGCGGCTACAGGGGGAGCAGACAGGAGAAGCCCTGGTTATCCTGATAACCGTGCTTCTCCCCCCTGTAACTCACCTCTTCAAGATAGCGACCGTCATTGCACTGGGCAATCCTCCGGCCGGTCTGGGTGGTGCTCTACCGGCGATAAGCTCGGCACTGAGCAATATCTTTGCCGGCATGAGCACAGGCTCGGTAGAGACCGCCCTCGCTATATTCTTCTGGGCAAACTGGCTGGTTATTCTGTTTCTTCTGGTCTCGATCCCGCACTCCAGACACTTCCATATGGTGGCCTCGCTATTCAATATCTTCTTCCGTTCGCCGCTGCCCAAGGGCGCCCTGCGCACAATAGACCTTGAGGCCGTCGAGACCTTCGGAGCCGCCAAGATAACCGACCTTTCCTGGAAACAGGTGCTTGACCTCTATTCCTGCGTCGTTTGCGGACAGTGCCAGGATGCCTGCCCGGCCACCGCCAGCGGCAAGCCGCTCAACCCCAAGAAGCTAATCCAGGACTTAAAGATTCACCTCCTTGAAGCCGGGCCGGAGTTGCTCAAGCACCGGGGCGGCAGTGATAATCCGGGCGACAAGCTGGCGAAAACGCTGCCCGGTGAAGTGATAACCAGAGACGAAATCTGGGCGTGCACCACCTGCCGCGCCTGTGATGAAATCTGTCCTCTTTATGTTGAGCATATCGATAAGATTATCGATTTGCGGAGAAACCTGGTTCTGGAGCAGGCATCGCTTCCGGAAACCGCAGAGCAGGCACTCAGAAGCCTTGAGACCAGAGGGCATCCGTGGCGGGGGACTACCGCATCGCGTACCGACTGGGCCCAGGGCCTTGATATAAGAACACTGGCTGAAGACGGTCAGGTTGACTTCCTGTTCTGGGTCGGCTGCACCGGTGCCCTGGAGGAAAGGAGCACTAAAATAAGCCGATCCCTGGCCCGGATCCTTAAGCTTGCCGGCGTCAACTTCGGCATACTCGGTGTCGAGGAAAGCTGCTGCGGCGAGCCGGCCCGCCGGCTGGGCAACGAGTACCTCTTCCAAGTGCAGGCCGAGAGCAATATCCAGATATTGCAAGGCCACGGTGTGAAAAAGATGGTTACCGCCTGCCCCCACTGCTACAACACCTTCAAGAACGAGTACCCGGAGTTTGGTGGTAAATTTGAGGTCTGGCACCACACCGAGCTTATCGCCCTTCTCCTCAAAGAAGGACGGCTGAAAACCAACCAGGGGACTGGCGGGCTTATCACCTACCACGACCCCTGCTATCTGGGCAGATACAACGATATCTATCAGCCGCCGAGGCAGCTCATCAAGAGCCTGCCCGCTACCAGGCTGGTTGAGACGGCAAATAATAAAAAGCGTGGTTTCTGCTGTGGCGGCGGTGGCGGCCGTATGTGGATGGAAGAGGAGAGCGGCCAGAGAGTAAGCAAGCTGCGCCTTGAGCAGGCGCTGATGACAGGGGCCAAAACTATAGCCACCGCCTGCCCCTTCTGCCTCCAGATGCTCGACGACGCTGCAAAGGCCGGAAATGGCAATACAGGGCCTGTGGTTATGGATATAGCCGAGCTGGCGGCCAGAGCAGCCGACGCCGGTCAGGACTAGACGTTGTTGCCTTTATACCCGGCAAATTGGCAGATATCATTCAGGCAGCACCGCCGGCATAGCGGCTCCCTGCGGCAGGCATCCTTAGCCAGCTGTACCAGCAAGGCGTGGTATTCATTAAACAGCCCGGCATCAGCCGGCAGGTGAGCCATAAAGAGCTGCTGGCAGGCGGCATAGCTGTCGTCTGCCGGTGCCAGGCCAAGGCGGTTAACGATGCGCCGTGTGTAGGCATCAACAACAAAGACCGGCTTGGCGGCGGCATAGAGCATTATCGAATCGGCCGTCTCCGGCCCGATTCCATGGACAGCAAGCAGCTCACGGCGCATCTGCGGGACATCAAGGGCAAACAGCTCATCAAGATTATCACCGTAGCGGCTATCCAGCCAGCAGGCCAGGGACTTGAGCTTTTTTGCTTTAGCATTACGGTAGCCGCTGGAGCGGATTATCAGTGCCAGCTCAGATACGGGCATGCGGCGTATCGCCGCCGGGGATAGTGCCCCGGCCGCCTTCAGGCCACTGATGGCCCTAGCTGCATTTCGCCAGGAAACCTGCTGGGTGAGGATGGCACCAACCATTACTTCAAAGGGTTCATCCGCCGGCCACCACTGCTGTTGACCGTATCTTTCCAGAAGCCTCTGGCATATGTCCGCAAGATAGCGGCCTACCTGCTGTCTGACCATGGCGGCATCGTAGCTTCGGCTGCCGAGTCATATCCCGGGATATAGGGCTTGATATCGATAACCGGCGTGCCATCAACGGCATCCAACCCTTCCACCTGGAGCACGTTGTCCTTAAGCTTGAGCAATCTGACCAACTTCTGCCCTACCGGATTTGGCCTGTGGGGAGAGCGGGAGGCAAAAAGCCCGACCAGCGGCCTCTTCGGGTCGCCCTTATAACTAACCTTAAAGGCTATCTTATCCGGGTCAACCGCCTTATGCATCCAGCAGAGAACGATAATGTGGGAAGACTCCTCCAGTCTATAGAGAGCTTCAGTGAGACTGCTATCAACCACAATCTCGGAGACTATCCCGTCCCAGTTATACTCGTGACGGGGCGTCCACTTTATTTTGCTGCGGACATATCCGATTGGTTTAACGGTAAACTGATTATCACACACGGCAAGGTGCTTCCCGGATTAATTATATCAATGCGAAGGTAGCCTGTTTCCGGCTATATCAGCGGGTTAAGGGTCAATAGTTTTCGGGCAGTTTCGGGATACCTGGCGATGAAGAGCAGTTCGTCCTCAACCAGCGGCTTGTGAGCCTCGACATTGGCATACCTGACCAGTTCCAGAATCCTGTTGGCTTCTTCTTTGCTTGAGAAGGTCACAAACATCTGGCCCATGACATGGCTGAAACCGGAGATGCCGCTGTACTCTCCGGCACTGATTTCCCTACCCGTCTCCACCTTTTCCGGCTCTCCCCGGCCGAGTTCTTCATAGCCGTACAACTCGTAATTCTCCGGGTCCTTGAGCACCCCGTCAGCGTGGATTCCAGACTCGTGGGCAAAGGCATTAGCACCGACGCCCGGCTGGTTTCTCGGTATTGGTACATCAAAAGCGTAGCTGGCAAACCTGGCTATCTTCCAGGCCTTTGACAGGTCTATATGATTGCCAAGCTGGTATTTATCGGCGAACCCCTTCGACTTGGTAACTGCCAGAACAGTGGCCACCAGGTCGGCATTGCCGGCCCTTTCGCCGATTCCGTTGACCGTGGTATTGATATAGGCGTCCTGGCCGCCATCGACAGCCCCCTTTGCCCCGCTCAGCGAAGTGGCCACCGCCATACCCAGGTCACCGTGGCAGTGCAGCTCGATGGGAAGGCCAACTTTCTCCGCCAGTGCCTTGGCCGTTTCATATATGGTGAAGGGGTTATCGTAGCCCAGGGTATCGCAGTAGCGCAGCCGGTTGGCACCGTGCTCCCTGGCCGCCAGGCCAAACTTAATCAGGTAGTCCAGGTCTGTCCTGGAGGCGTCTTCGGCATTAA
>DAOWLH010000052.1 GCA_030643515.1 Dehalococcoidia bacterium
AACAGCACCAGCAGGTCACTGGCCATAACCAGCCCCAGCATCGAGGCGGTAAACAGCGACATAAGAGCAAAGTAGCGGTGGTAGCCAGGGTCACCGCGCATGTAGCCCTGTGAATAAATCTGCACCATCAGACTGACCACGGTGACGACCATAAGCATCACCACCGTCAGCGAATCCAAAATAAGGCCAAACTGAATGTTGATGGCTCCGCCAACAACAAGCCAGTTCAGGCTGGGCACCGTCAGCTCATGCTCCGGAGAGGCAAGCAGGCTAAAGAGCAGCCAGGTAGATAGCGCCAGAGAACCGAGGACGGCACCGATAGAGATAAAGCTTGCCAGCCTGGGCTTATTCAAAGGCTTTATCAGCAGAAATATTACCGCGAAAGCAATAAGCGGCAGCAAGAAGATGAGCCAGACCGGTCCACTTGGCGATATAACTTCCATAATTACCACTTCATCAGGTTAATCTTAGTAACATCTATGGTCTCACGGCGACGGTAGATAGCTATTATTATGGCCAGGCCAACGGTGACTTCGGCAGCGCCGACGACGATAGAAAATATGGTAAAAACCTGCCCGGTGAGCAGGCCGGGCACGACATAGCGGGAAAAGGCAACCAGGGCGATATTGGCCGCATTGAGCATAATCTCAATAGACATCAGGATAATTACGGCACTCCTCTTGGCCAGCGCCCCATAGAAGCCGATAGAGAAGAGGACAACCGAGAGTACCAGATAGTGCTCCAATCCCAAAGTCATATTACTCCTCTCTCACCAAGGTAATCGCCCCGATAATAGCCGCCAGGAGCAACAGGGCGGCAATCTCTACCGGCAGGATAAAGCCACCCTCACCGAAAAGCTCACTGCCAAGAGCGGTGGTAGTTGCCTCAAGGAGCGGCAGGGTGACCACCGGCCACGATGTCGCCATCACGGCAAAGACGGCTACCCCGAGAAACAAGATGGTGCTTAAGAGTACGGGAACATTAAGCCTGTTGCTAAAGCTACCCCGCTGCACCTCTCGGGTCAGCATGATTGCCAGGATGATAAGCACGGCCACGGCACCGACGTATATCAAGACCTGTATCGCCGCCAGAAAGTCGGCGCTCAAGGTGACAAAGAGGCCGGCCACCGCCAGAAAGCACATAATAAGAGCCAGGGAGGCCCGGAAGATATTATGCAGCGACACCACGGCTAAAGCCGCCGCTACCGCTACTATGGTCAGCACCCAGAAGGCAATTTCCAGTCCCACAGTATAGTATCCTTTCAGTCCCGGTCGATGAGCAAGGTCTGCTGCGGCAAGGTCTCCTCAATCTCTGGATGGGCGTAGCCACTGGGTTTTACTTTGTCCGGCACCAGCAACTGCTCCTGTTCCAGTAACCTTTGGCCAAATCTATACCAGCCGTGCTCATACTCATAGCTCATATACAGGGCATCAAAGGGGCAGTACTCAACGCACAGGCCGCAGTAGATACACAGGCCACCATTCAGCCGGTACTTTTCCACGTTATAGGTTATATCGCACCTGAGGCAGCGCTCGGTCTCAAAGACTGCAGACTCCCGGCTCCAGCCCAGTTCCACTCCATCGAAGCCATCGAGCCGTCCTCCCAGTGGAATAGCAGCCACCCCGGGGCGCCAGTCTTCACTGGGGCCGCTGGCGCGGTCGGCTATCTCTTCAGCGGATGCCAGTGTTTCATCAATATCGCCGCTACCACCCAGGTATTTATCAATGGAGATAGCCGCCTGCCGGCCGCTGGCAATGGCTTCAATAACCGTAGCCGGGCCGAGTACGGCGTCACCGGCGGCGAAGATTGCTTTTTTGCCGGTGGTCAGCGTCTCTTTCTCAACCTGAATCCGGTTGCTTTTATCAGTGTCCACGGCAAAAGAAGCCGGCACCACCGGACGCTGGCTGATGGCGGCGATAATATTATCCAACGGCATGGTGTACTGGCTGCCCTCTATCGGCTCCGGCCGCCGCCGGCCGCTTGAATCCTCCGGCCCCAGCTTCATACGAAGGCACTCGAGAAGGAGCTGCCCCTCTTTGCTGGTTACCCCGGACGGAGCCGCCAGAAAGACAATCTTTATCCCCTCAGCCAGGGCATCCTCAATCTCCTCTGCGCTGGCCGGCATCTCCGCCCGGGTCCGCCGGTAGACGATGGTAACCTCCCCGGCACCCAGACGAACCGCCGTTCTGGCCGAGTCCATAGCGGTGTTACCACCACCGATAACGGCCACCCTGTTACCCAGCTCAACTCTCCTGCCCAGATTAACCTGTCTTAAAAAATCAACGCCGCCGAGGACTCCGGGTTCATCGTCTCCGGGAACACCGATGCCGATGGCTTCATGGGCACCAACCGCCAGCAAGACGGCATTATAACCCTGCTCGAGAAGGCTTTCCGGGGCGTCTATCTGGACATTCGTCTCTATAGTGACACCGGCTTGCTCAATTTCCTTGATATCAGCGGCCAGGATGTGCCTGGGCAGCCGGTATGCCGGAATGCCCACCAGCATCATGCCCCCTGGCTCTGGCAGGGCTTCAAAAACGGTCACCGAATGACCGCCCAGCTTGGACAGGTAATAACCGGCACTGAGCCCGGCCGGACCCGAACCGACAATAGCTATCTTTTTACCGCTGGGCGGGGCCACCCTGGACCTTTGCTTCCACAATCCGGTATCGTTATCAACGGCATACCGCTTCAGCATACGGATAGCGATGGGCTCATCCAGCTGACCGCGGGTGCAGGAGCTTTCACAGGGGTGGGCGCAGATATAAGCGCAAACCGAAGGGAAGGGAATCTTCTCCCGAACCACCGCCACAGCCTCATCCGGTTTACCTTCACGTATCAGCCGGATGTAACGGGCGGCGTTCACATGAGCCGGGCAGGCCTGGTTACACGGTGCTGCCACCGGCCCCCTGGCCCCCCGGGATGAGGTCGTGATTTCAATGCAGCCATGAGGACAGCTCCGGGCACAGGTATAGCAGCCGATACACTTTTCCGATGACCAGCCCAGTATATTACCCCTTACGCGACGGGAAACATTCAGCCTCTCCTCAGGATACTGGGTGGTAATTGTCCTGCGGAACATGTTCCTAAGCGTAACAGCCATGCCCCTGGCGATACCGTTACCGTAACGTTCAAATCCCAACACGACTACCTCCCAGCCGGAAAAATCGCGCCCATAAGAGCAACAATGCGGCCAGCAGGGTCACATTGATCGGCACCAGCGACCAGTAAGGAGCCTGGGGCCAGAATACCACCTGCGCCCCGGTAACCACCAGGTTTATCAGTGCCAGCGGCAGCAGGAACTTCCATGCGAAAGCCATCACCTGGTCTATCCTCAGACGGGGCAGAGTACCCCGTATCCAGATGAGGACGAAGAAGACGGCAAACATCTTAATCACAAACCAGAGGAAGGGGGGTAGGAACGGCCCTCTCCAGCCACCCAGAAAGAGGCTGGTGGCTATGGCTGCAATGAATACCACCTCCGAATATTCCATCAGGTACAGTATGGCAAACTTCATTCCTGAGTATTCAATGTTGAAGCCGGCAACTATCTCGGAGTCCGCCTCCACCAGGTCAAACGGCGTGCGATTGGCCTCGGCTAAAGCGGCAATGAAAAAGATAGTAAACCCCATCGGCTGAAGCAGAATATAGGGAACATCCTGGGCAGCCACAATCTCATTAAGCGACAGGGAACCGGCCACCAGGACGACAGCAGCCAGAGAAAGCATCATCGGAATCTCATAGCTGATTAGCTGGGCGATATCACGCATCGCCCCGATAAGGGAATATTTATTGCCCGAAGCCCAGCCGGTCATGAAAATACCTACCGAGGCCACCGAACTGACGGCCAGGACATAGAGGATGCCGATATTGAGATCTGCCAGCAGCGCCCCGTTCCAAAAAGGGACCACGGCGAATACGAGCAGTACCGGGACAAAGGCCACCAGTGGAGCCAGCCAGAAAACCAGCCGGTCCCCCCAGCCGGGAACAGTGTCTTCTTTAGTCAGTATCTTGACCACATCCGCTATGGGCTGGAGGAGGCCGAACGGGCCGGCGCGGTTGGGCCCGGGTCGTACCTGAATTCGGCCGAGAAGCCTTCGTTCTAGCCAGATGAGAATGATAACCGTGAGTATAACAAAGGCAAGTATTATCAGGGCAAAGACCAGCAGGTGAAGCCAGAAATTGCCCGGCCAGTCGGAAGCCAGTGCCGAGGCCTGGCTGATAGTACCTGCCGCCGTCACCTGTCTATCTCACCCATGATGATATCAATGCTGCCAAAAATAACTATGGCATCAGCCAGCTTCCAGCCGATAATCATCTCCCGGAGCGGGGTCAGATTTATCAGGGAAGGCGCCCGTATATGGAACCGGTAGGGCTTTTCCGAACCATCCGATACCAGATAAAAGCCCAGTTCCCCCCTGGGGGCTTCAACGTGGACAAAGACGTCGCCCTGGGGCGGCCGCACCCGGATTGGCACCTGGCTGTTAACCTTACCCTGAGGCAGCTGTTCCACGGCCTGCCTGATAATGCGCAGGCTCTGACGCATTTCCTCGATTCTCTGCCGGTAGCGGTCATAGCAATCGCCTGCGGTGCGGGTAGGGATATCAAACTCAAAGCGGTCGTATATAGAATAGGGGTCACAGCGGCGAATATCACGGGCAACGCCGCTGGCCCGCAGCGTGGGGCCGCTTACCGAGCAGTTTATAGCCAATTCTGGCGGCAAAACGCCAATGCCCTTGGTTCGCACCAACAGAATCTCGTTTTCCGCCAGAAGCTGGTCATACTCATCAATATAACCGGGCATCTGATTAATAAACTTCGCAAGTGCCGGTATAAACTCTTCGGGCAGGTCGTGGCTGACACCACCGAAACGCATATAGTTATAAAGCAGGCGCTGGCCGCATACCATATCAAAGAGGTCTAAAATCCTTTCCCTTTCACGGAACATGTACATAAAAGGGGTAAAAAAAGTGCCAATCTCATTGGCTATGGAACCGACCGCCAAAAGGTGGCTGGCGATGCGCTGAAGCTCAACCATGATAACCCGAATATATTCCGCCCGTTCCGGCACCGAAATCCCTAAAAGTTTCTCCACCGCCATAACGTAGGCCATGCTATGACTCATTGCCGCCACATAGTCCAGCCGGTCGCAGAGAGGGATATCCTTCTGGTATTCCCGCTCCTCGGCCAGCTTTTCTATACCGCGATGCAGATAGCCGATAATCGGCTCAATATCTATTACGACCTCACCGTCAAGAGTCGCCAGCAGGCGAAAGACCCCGTGAGTGCTGGGGTGCAGGGGGCCGATATTGAGAACGAAAGGCTCGGTCTTAAGTGCCACTGGAGTAGTCCTTTCGCAGCGGATATCCCTTAAAGCCGTCCCACAGAAAGAGGCGCTTCAGGTTGGGGTGTCCGGCAA
Source organism: Dehalococcoidia bacterium (assembly GCA_030643515.1). Classification (GTDB taxonomy): domain Bacteria; phylum Chloroflexota; class Dehalococcoidia; order Dehalococcoidales; family DAOWLH01; genus DAOWLH01. The sequence goes on from DAOWLH010000052.1 coordinate 5,420, forward strand.
AGCTGACGCCCATCAGGTCGAAGACTTCCCTTTCCTGTAAATCAGCGCCCCGCCACAGGCTAACCACCGAAGGCATCACCGGTTTATCCTGCGGGCAGCGCACCTTTAGCACCAGGCTATGGCTATGCTGCAGCGAAGTCAGATGGTAAACAATCTCAAAATGACCCCGGTAATCAACAGCGGTCACGCTTATCAGATAATCAAAGTCCAGCTCGGGAGTGCCCCTTAGATACGAGGCAACTTCCAGCAGGTGTTCCCCACCGACAACCAGGCTGCCCTGGGAGGGCGCCACCATTTCTGGGGCATATTTCGCCGATATAAGGCCGGCTATTTCATCAAAAGAAAGGGCCTGCATAATCACTCACCCTCGGTAGATATACTCCTCGCGTTTATCTTCTGGCGCAGCATCTCGATGCCATTGAGCAGGGCCTCGGGCCTGGGCGGGCAGCCGGGTACATAGACATCAACCGGAACAATGCGATTATAACCGGGGACAACAGAATAGGAATCCCTAAAGATACCACCGGTTATGCCGCAGGCCCCCATGGCGATAACCCACTTCGGCTCGGCCATCTGGTCATAGAGGCGGCGCACCTGAGGCGCCATCTTCCAGGTCAGGGTGCCGGCGGTAATCAGTAAATCGGCCTGCCGCGGCGAGCCACGCAGGATATCCATGCCGAAGCGGGACATATCGAAACGAGAGGCAGAGGCCCCGATGAACTCAAAAGCACAGCAGGCGGGAAAACAGATAACCGGCCACAGCGAGGAACGCCGCGACCAGTTGAGGACAGCATCCACGCTGGTAACCAGCACATTGCGCTGCAACTCTTTTTGCAGCCACTCATCCGGGTCGGTAACTGGCTGCTGGCTACTTGCCCTGAGTGCTTCAATCAACGCACCCTCGTGGGCGTCGAGTTCGGCAGCAGAGTAAATGCGCTCCCTGCCTACTTCCATTCCAGAGCCTTCTTCCGCCAGGCATAGACATAGCCGATAGAAATGATGCCAACAAAGATAAGCGCCGCTACAAAACCGAAGGTGCCAAGCTGCCTCAGGCCAACCGCCCAGGGAAAGAGAAAAACGGCCATAACATCAAGGGCGATGAACAATAGGGCGTAGAAGTAGTAGCGGAAATTGAACTGCACCCAGGACCGGCCTATGGTCTCCATACCGCACTCAAAAGGGGTGTTCTTAGCTGGATTGGGCTTTCGGGGAACAATCTTGAACAAGCGGAGAACTACGGGCAGAAGTAGCATAAAAGCGGCAAATAACAAGGCCACCAGCAGGAAGAGAGCGACATAGCCATAATTTTCCAGCAACTATCGGCTCCTTTGGGTCAGATGGTTAGAACTAAAGAATGAAGTAGTATATCACTTTTGCTTTTCGTCAACAACCACCGTATTGACAAGGAGCTGTTTTTTGACTAGACTTCAACTCGCAGATACAGGAGGTGCGTAATGAAGCTAGTAGTGGTTGGAGTCGGTCAGTGCGGAGGTCGTGTCGCCGATGAGTTTGCCCGGCTCAATAAAAGAGCGCGCAGCCGCCGGAGCATCGAAATAATCGTCGACACTTTCGCCGTAAACACAGACTCCGCCGACCTGTCTGGCTTGCTTACTATTAGTCCTGACTACCAGCACCGGATACTCATCGGAGCCGGTGCGACCCATGGTCACGGTGTTGCCAAGATGAGCGAAGTCGGCGCCCAGCTGGCCAAAGAAGACGGAGATAAAATCATCGACGCCGTAAGAGCACCGAAACAGCTTTACGAGGCCGATGCCTTTCTGCTGGTGGCCGGTGCTGCCGGTGGCACCGGTTCCGGAGCCACCCCGGTGATGGCCAAAATGCTCAAGGAGCGTTTTGATAAACCGGTCTATGCTCTTATTGTACTCCCCTTTGAACACGAGGAGATGAACGAAGAAAGAGCCGTTTTTAACACTGCGGTATGTCTTAAATCCATATACTCAATAGCTGACGCCGTTATCCTGGTTGATAACCAGCGTTATGTCAGAAAAGACTTCTCCCTGCAGAACAACATCGTCGAAATTAACCAGTCGATAGTCGAACCCTTCTTTAACCTGCTCTGCGCCGGCGAGGAAAAGAAGCCAAAAAACATCGGGGCCAGACTGCTCGACGCCGGAGATATAATGCAGACCCTGTACGGCTGGACAGTAATCGGCTACGGGAAATCGTTGCTGCCATTAATAACCCTGCCCATAGACTTTTCTCGCAACTACCGCAAGAGGAGCACCAGGACCAACAAGGGTATCGAGGCGATGGATGAAGCCTTAAGCGAGCTGTCCGTCAGCTGTAATACCAACGAGGCTTATCGCGCCCTCTACCTGCTATCGGCGCCGGCAAAGGAAATGAATATGGACCTGGTCAAGGAGCTGGGCGACCACCTCAAGGGGGTGGCCCCTCAGGCAGTGCTCAGGGGCGGCGATTACCCTCGGGAAAAGGGGGCAATAGACGTAACCGTTATCCTGTCGGAGTTCTGCGACATGGAAAAGGTCAAGGAACTCTACGGCAGATCGTCCAGCTTGACCAAGCAATACGCGGAGAGGCAAAAAGCCAAAACCAGCAAAAGCTATCTGACCGAAGAGGCCGGCAAGGACGTGCCATCTCTGCTCTAGGCGACCGGCCCCCCTGGCTGGCATATCAGGCGGACAGGACAAGCTGACCATGGTCGAGCTATATATCGGTACCTCGGGCTGGTCCTATCCCAGAGGCCGGGGTACCTGGAAGGGACACTTCTATCCCCACGGTAACGCCGACGAACTTGGCTACTACGGCCGGTTCTTCAATTCAGTTGAAATCAACAGCTCCTTCTACCGCCCTCCGAACCCGGAACATGTCCGCCGTTGGTGCCGTAAAGTCCCCGATGGTTTCCTCTTTACCGCCAAGCTGTGGCAGAAGTTTACCCACCCTGGAATGTTCCAGCGGGCCACCGGCACCGAAGCCGTCATCTCCGAGGACGACGTTGAGCTGTTTAAGAGCAGCCTTGAGCCCTTGGTACAAAGCGGTAAACTGGGAGCGCTGCTGGCCCAGTTCCCACCCGGATTTACGAATAATAGCTACGGGCGGCAAATCCTCAAGGCAGTTATCAATACTTCCGCCGCCTACAGACTGGCCGTTGAACTGAGGCATAAAAGCTGGAGCGATGACCCGGGCACGGCCGGATTACTCTCAGAAGGCAACGCCGCCTGGGTACAGATAGACGAGCCCAGATTTAAATCCTCGATAGCCAGTGAGCTGCCGCTGACCTCGGATATGGCCTACTTCCGCTTCCACGGCCGCAACGCAGCCGACTGGTGGAGCGGGGACAGTGAGAGCCGCTATCGATATTTTTACTCACCCGAGGAAATGCAGGAGCTGGCTAAAAGGGTAGCCAGGGCCAGCCAGCAGACCGGGCTTACCTTTGCCTTCTTCAACAACCACTGGCAGGGTTATGCTCCCCGCAACGCCACCGGCATGATGCAAATACTGGAACTAACGGTTGGGGAAACGGCGTTACCCGTACCCGGGCCAGCCTCGTTGACACAGCCTCCGCTACATGGTATATTACCCATGACAGACCAAACATAGCACCTTAACTAAAGTTATATAGCCCTCCGAGTTGGCTGCGCCTAAGGGCTCTTGCCTAGGGACGTCAACCGTTTAAGGTACCGGGGGAAACCTTTGTGCCGCCCGTGTTTGGAAAGGAGGCCTCATCGGTTTTTCTTGTCCCTTATTTAATGCCTCCTTGGAGAGGCTTTTTTTATGGCCACCAGCCGATGTTAAACTCAGGGAAAATACATGACCAGCCTTATTGATTCTTTTCACCGTCAGATCGACTACATGCGCATCTCGGTCACCGACCGCTGCAATCTAAGCTGTATTTATTGTACAGCCAGCTCGGTGCCCCGGCTGTCCCATGATGATGTCCTCCGCTATGAAGAGATCTACCGGGTCGTCCAGGCGGCTGCCGGGTTGGGCGTCAGGCGAATCCGCCTCACCGGCGGTGAGCCCCTGGTGCGCCCGGAGCTGAGCAAGCTGGTCGAGCAGCTTTCCCGGGTTGAGGGTATCGATGAAATCTCGCTGACCACCAACGCTATCCTCCTCGGCAAATACGCCGCCGAGCTCAAAGCAGCCGGCTTGAAACGGGTCAACATCAGCCTGGATACCTTCAAGGCAGCCAGGTTCCAGCGCATTACCGGCCAGGATAAGCTCGGTGATGTCCTTGATGGCATCGAAGCCGCCCGCCAGGTGGGGCTAAATCCAGTAAAGATAAACACGGTGGTCGTCAAGGGCTTAAATGACGATGAGCTCCTGGACTTTGCCCGGATCAGCAGGAGTGATGGCTGGCACGTCCGCTTCATCGAGCAGATGCCCCTGACGACGGGTCCTAAAGATAATGGATTGGTACCGGTTAAGGATATAATAGCCACCATCAACAACTCCTTGGGCCAGCTGGAGCCATGCCGAACAGCTTCTGGCAACGGGCCGGCCAAGTACTACCGCCTGCCGGGGGCCGAAGGCACTATCGGCTTCATCGGGCCGCTAACCGATTGCTTCTGCTCCGGATGTAACCGCTTCCGCCTCACCGCCGACGGCAGACTGCGGCCCTGCCTGCTGGAGGACGTCGAGATAGACCTGAAAAGTCCGCTGCGCAACGGCGCCACCACAGCAGATATAGAGAAGCTGATGCAACAGGCCGCCGCCCTGAAGCAGGAAAGACACCGGTTAAACGATGATTTTTCCCTGGGCAAGCGGCAGATGTGGCAGATAGGGGGTTAAAGACAAGTATGGAAGAACTGACCCACCTCAATGCCCGGGGCGAGGCCCGGATGGTAGATGTCAGCCAGAAAGGTGATACCATACGCCAGGCGATTGCCACCTCTGGTGTACGCATGAAACCAACCACCCTGGACAAAATAAAAAAGCAGAGCCTGAAAAAAGGAGATGTCCTGGCAACGGCGCGGGTAGCCGGTATTATGGCCGCTAAGAAGACGCCGGAGCTAATCCCCCTGTGTCACCCGATACTGCTGGACAACGTCTCCGTTGACTTTGAACTGATTGAGCCTGACTTCATCAGGATAACGGTCCAAGCCACCAGCACCGGCAAGACGGGCGTCGAGATGGAGGCCCTGGTGGCCGCCTCGGCCAGCGCCCTGACCATCTACGATATGTGCAAGGCCGTTGACCGTGGCATGACCATTGAAAACACCTGCCTGGAAAGCAAGCAGGGTGGTAAAAGCGGCAGCTACCGCAGAGGAGAGGATAAGTAACAACATGGCCAGTATCATCGCCGTCTGTACCAGCCGGGAAAAGGGGATAAAAAAGCAGGATGTCACCGAAGCCGTGCTCAAAGAAGATTACGGCATTGTCGGTGATGCCCACGCCGGGGCCGGTAACCACCGCCAGGTGAGCCTGCTGGCGAAGAGCAGCGTCGACAAGATGCGCCAGATGGGCGCCGAGGTCGGGCCCGGTGACTTTGCCGAAAACCTGACCGTGGAAGGCATGGAGCTTTTCACCCTGCCCATCGGTACGCTTCTCAACGTCGGGCCTGATGTGACCCTGGAAGTAACCCAGATCGGCAAGGAATGCCACGACCGCTGCGCCATCTTCAAAATGCTGGGCACCTGCATCATGCCGCTTGAGGGGATATTCACCAGGGTGATAAAGGGCGGTCGGGTCAGGACCGGTGATAACTTGAGTCTAACTAGAAAAGAATAACCGTAACCGGCTCGCCCTTCTCCAGTATATCAATATTTTCCGGTACTATGATATAGCCGTCTGCCCTGGCGATGCCGGTTATGGCCCCGGACTCTTTGAACAAAGGCACCGCCCTATCACCTTCCAGCCGCACCGGCAGGAACTGCCTGCGGCCGATACTCCCCGGGACCCTCTCCCCGAGACCGGCGGAAATAGCAACACCTCTCTTGGATGGCAGGTGGGCCATCTTCCTCAGCGCCGGCGATAACAACAAGTAGGAATTAATCAGGCAGGAGGTAGGGTAGCCAGGCATACCCAGAAACGGCTTGCCCCGCACCAGGGCGAACATGGTCGGCTTGCCCGGCTTGACCTGAATGCCGTGGAAAAGAACCTCCCCCTCCTCCTTAAGAATGCCAAACATCAGGTCCCTCTCGCCCACAGATGAGCCGCCGGTAAAGACCACCAGATCGGCGGCTGAGGCGGCGGCCACAGCATCTCTCAGCTCCTTTTGGGTATCGCCAACTATGTCAAATCGTATCGCAACACCACCATTTTCACTGACCACGGCGCTTATAGTATAGGAGTTGATGTCATACACCTGCCCCGGTTTCAGCTTCTTGCCGCTCTCGGCTATCTCTTTACCGGTGGGTATAACAGCCACCCTGGGCCTCTGGTACACCGGGATGTGCCTCATACCCTGTGAGGCCAGCACCCCCACCTTGCCCGGGTCCAGCACCTGCCCTTCTCCGAGCGCCGTCTCCCCTTTTTTGATGTCCTCGCCAGCTCTGGCCAGGTTAGCCCCGGGATAAGTCGGTTTTATCACCCTTATGTGGTCAGCCTCGCGGCTGACGTCCTCAATCATGACCACAGCATCGGCACCGGCTGGCATTACGGCGCCGGTGGCAATCTGGATGCATTCCCCATGAGCCACCCGGCGCTGTGGTTTCTCTCCGGCATAGACAACATCAACCACGCCAAGTATACCGAGGCTCTGCCTTGAAGTGCCAAAGGTATCCCTTGCCTTGACGGCGTAACCGTCCATCGCTGCCCGGTCAAAGGGGGGAGTACTCCGTACAGCGACTATATCCTCAGCCAGAACCCTGCCGAGACAGTCATCAAGGCCAAGCTTCTCTATATGACCGATGGGAGTGATGTGGTCATTTATTATTCTAAGCGCTTCATCAAAGGGGAGCAGAGTGCCAAAAGGCTTCATCGGCCAGCTTCCCTCACCATGTGCCCGACTTCGGGCAGGATAATCTTTTCCATGGCCATCCTGACAGCCGCCAGTGAACCGGGAAGACAGATGATAACCTTCCCCCGGGCCACGCCAGCCAGCGCCCGGCTCATGATGCTGGCAGTGCCGATTTCCTGATAGGTCAGATAGCGAAACAGCTCGCCGAAGCCGTCCAGCCTTTTTTTTAGAACCGGCAACACAGTCTCTATTGTAATGTCCATTCGGCTTACTCCGGTGCCGCCGCTGGTAATGATTACCTGAAGACCATCCCTATCTAGCAGGGCATCCAGCTTGCCGCCGATTAAGCCAGCATCGTTTTTCAGGACATCATAGTCAACCACCTGATGGCCATTCTCCTTGAGCGTCTGCATTATCAGCCTGCCCGACTCATCGGTCTTCTCAGTTCTGGTGTCGGAGATGACGAGCACGGCACAGCTTACTGTCCTGGGTGCCTGTTTCTTATGCTCCACGTGTCCCATCTTAGCTACCTCACAATCTCTGCCGGGATAGAGAAATCCCTTCATTATACCTGCCGCCAGCCATTCGGGCAACAGAGTGGTAAAAGACGGCACTACTTCCCGCAGCCCAAAACCATCAGGCTAACCTTTCTCCTCTCCTGTCGTTATACTCATTACAGACAAACTGCTCTAGACATCGGAGGTAAACCATGACAGCCAGAAGATTCAAAATGGTAGTTGTTATCCTCGTTTTTGCCCTGCTGGTCTCAATTATACCCGCTTGCCAGCCGGTTTTCGCCGCCGAAAGCTACCTGGCGGTAGTCCCCAGGGTGCTGCACAGCGGCGGCTCGGAATCCATCTCCCTGGCCCTGTTCAAAGGAGATAATCTGGTTCCGGGCGAAGTCGAGGTGACCCTGCTGAAAGAAGGACAGGAAGTCCTTAAAGTCAAAGAGAATATATATGGCAAAGGAACAATAGAACTCGACATCCCGGATATAGAAGAGGGCGATTATGAAATCAGGGTCAAGAGCAACGGCTTTGAGGACATAGCATCGGTGAAGGTTGAAAAGAGCTTTCTGGTTTTTCTGGAGACGGACAAGCCCATCTACAAGCCGGGGCAGACAATACACATGAGAGTATTCACCCTGAACCCGGAACTCAGACCGGAAAGTGAGCCGGTAACCATAGAAGTGCTGGATGCCAAGGGCATCAAGATATTCCGCAGCGAGCTATCAAGCGATGAATACGGCATGGCCAGTCTGAACTTACCCCTTTCCCAGGAGCCCAACCTGGGGGTGTGGAAGATAAACGCCGCCACCGACAAGGCCGAGAGCCAACTGGATGTCAGGGTAGAAGAATATGTACTGCCCAAATACGAAGTTAAAGCCGAACTGCCCCGCGAGTGGTTCCTGGTAAGCGAAACCATAACGGGCATCGTATCGGTGGAGTACAGCTTCGGTAAAGCGGTCAAGGGCGAGCTGGAGATAATTGCCTCAAAGTATGTCGGTGAGTGGGAGGAGTATGCCACCTTCACCGCCGATATTGACGGCCAGGCCGAGTTTGAACTGCCGGCGGCAGGCTATGTCGCCGGAGTACCCGGCGCCGGTGGCCAGGGCAATGTCATGCTGGATATCACCGTCAGGGAGATGTCCACCGGCTATGAGGAAAAGATAAACAAGCTGCTCACCATCGCCGAAACACCGCACAACCTCCAGATAATTGCCGAGGGGTTGGCCTTTAAACCCGGCCTGCCCTTCAGTTTTCTGATTATCAGCGAAACACCGGATAATCAGCCGATTGATACCGAGGTAGCAGTAACAATAACCTACCTTGATAACGAATACCGGGAGATAAACAGCGAAGAGAAAGAGATTGACACCACCAGGGGCAAGGCCATAGTTGAATTAACCCCACCCCAGGATAGCGTCGCCCTGATTATCGAAGCCTTTGAGCTGACACCGGAATCCTCGGCGGAACCCGCCCGGGCTTCCAAGGTATTGCAGGCCTCCTATTCGCCATCGGGCAGCTTTATCCACGTCGAGCAGATAAGCGACGGCATCCCCCGGACAGGGGAGGATGTTATCTTCAACGTCTATTCCACCAGGGGAAGAAACTTCTACTACGAGGTTGTCTC
>DAOWLH010000020.1 GCA_030643515.1 Dehalococcoidia bacterium
AGGTAACCTTTTTTCTCCAGAACGTTCAGGTTGTCATCGACCACCGAGGTAGAGCTTAAATTACAACCGTCGACAATATCCCTGATACTGTCCGGTTAGCTGTTATTCAAAAAGAATCTGCGGATAAAGTTAACCATACACCGCTGTTTTGACGATAGCTTAGTAAACTTTGCCCTCATAGAGAACTCCGGCGAACATCTGTTCTAAACTATGTTACTATAGGGGCAGGGTTTTGTCAATACCCCGATAATGAGCCATAATTAAGCCCTCCCACCGGGGAGAGGGCTCAAGGACTGAACGGGCCCGGGTTATGTTTGGCTGGCAGACTCGGCCCTGGCCTTGTTGAGCTTCTTCATCAACCGTGACTTGCGCCGGGCAGCATTATTGGGATGAATAACGCCCTTCACCACAGCTTTATCCAGAGAGCTGACAGAAGTCACTACTTCTGTCTCTGCCCGGTCGAGTTGACCGGAGAAGATAAGCTCCTCGGCTTTGGTCACCATGGTCTTGGCCCGGCTGCGTACCGGCTTATTCCTCGTCTGCCTTCTCCCGGATGCCCGCATTTGCTTCTTGGCTGACTTGGTATTAGGCAAGTGGTTCCCCTCCTTAAAAGCACATTATACAATAAATTTTCTTTTTGTGCAGCTTATTATTGGGGCTGGCCTGTTTTTAACGTAGCCTCGTCACCCACCCGGGTAACGCCGGTTACCCCACGGACGCCCTCTATCTTGGCCAGCAGCCGGCCTAGCTGGGAAAGCCCCTTTGTCTCCAGAGTAAGGTAAAGCGAGGTCGTCTGGTCATCGTGCTCGGTGAAACTCATGCCGGCGATGTTGACCTTCTCCTCGGCAACAACGGTGGAGATATCCCGCACCAGCCCCACCCGGTCCCAGGCCTCAACCTTGACGTTGACCGGGTAGAGAGCATCGGACTGCCCCCAGTCCACCTTGACCAACCGCTCCTTCTCGTCCTCGCGGACGACATTGTAGCAGTCCTCACGGTGGACGGTCACTCCCCGGCTGCGGGTAACGTAGCCGACAATCTTATCACCGGGAACAGGATGGCAGCACCCCGCCAGGTTGGTTAGCAAATCGCCTACGCCAAGCACCCGGATGGAGGTGGGCGGCTTTGGCCGGGCTACATCGGTGACCGGCCGCGGCTGCTCCTGCTGGGCAGCCAGCCTCAGGGCAATGTGGTGGACACTGATACCGCCGTAGCCGATGGCAGCCAGAAAATCATCGGTGGTGTCATACTTAAAGAACTTGGCCAGTTCGTCACGGTCACTGAACCTGAGCCCCAGCTGCTTCAGTTCCTTGTCCAGAAGCTCCCTGCCGTGCTCAATGTTCTCCACACGCTCCTGCTTTTTGAACCACTGGCGTATCTTTTCCCTGGCGTGGGACGTCTTGACATAACCCAGGTTGGGATTCAACCAGTCCCTGCTGGGGCCTTTCTCCCTCTTGGTGGTCATAATCTCAACGACATCGCCGTTAGCCAGCTGATAGCTAAGTGAAACCAGACGGCCGTTGACCTTGGCACCGACACAGCGGTGGCCCAGCTCTGTATGAATGCGGTAAGCGAAATCAAGCGGGGTTGAGCCCTTGGGCAGGTCCTTTATCTCGCCCTTGGGGGAGAAGACGAAGACCTGGTCTATGAATATATCCGTCTTCACCGATTCCAGGAACTCCTCGGCGCCGGAAAGCTCCCGGTGCCAGTCTATTAGCTGGCGCAGCCAGCCAATGCTCTCTTCAGAATGCGTGTTCACCTTTTCGCCCTCTTTGTAGCGCCAGTGGGCGGCAACCCCGTACTCGGAAAATTGATGCATCCTGCGGGTGCGAATCTGTACCTCCAGAGGGACTGCCCCGATGCACATCACAACGGTATGCAAAGACTGGTAGCCGTTAGGCTTGGGGTTGGCAATGTAGTCGTTGAAGGCGCCCGGTAGAGGGTGCCACAGGCTGTGGACAATACCCACCGCGTTATAGCAGTCGGGCACGGTATCCACCAGCACTCGTAGAGCCAGCAGGTCATAGATGTCGTTAAAGTGCTTCCCCTGGGCGGCGTAGCGCTCCATTTTCTGGTGTATGCTGTAAATGTGCTTCGGCCGGCCGGATATGTCCGCCTTTAGCCCAACCCGGCCAAACTCCTTCCTCAGGATGTCTATAACGCCGGCGATGAACTTCTCTCGCTCCGTACGACGGGCAGCCACCAGCTTCACCAGATGGGCGTATTTTCGGGGCTCCAGGTAACGGAAAGCGAGGTCCTCCAGCTGCCACTTCAGCTCCCATATGCCCAGGCGGTGGGCCAGCGGGGTATATATCTCCAGGGTCTCCCGGGCGATGGCCCGCCTCTTTTCCGGAGGCAGGGGTTTTAGGGTGCGCATATTGTGCAGCCTGTCGGCCAGCTTGATGAATACGACGCGCAGGTCCTTGGCCATGGCCACCAGCATTTTCCTCATGTTCTCCGCCTGCTGCTGCCTCACGGCCGCGATATTCCGCCTCTTCACCTCTCCCGGCATCTGCCACGATAGGCGGCCCAGCTTGGTGGCACCGTCAACAAGCTGGGCTACTTCCGGGCCAAACCGGGTCTCTATTTCAGGGATGGGGATATCGCATTCCTCTGAAACGTCGTGTAGCAGGGCTGCCGCCAGGGCGCCGGCATCTAGCTGGAGCTCGGCCAGGGTTATGGCCACCTGAAGCGGGTGTTCAAGATAGGGCTCGCCGGACTTGCGCAGCTGGCCCTTATGCGCCTGCAGGGCAAAGTCGTAGGCACCTCTAACTACCGCCAGTTTTTCCGGCGGCAGATATTTACCTGCCTTTTCCAAGAGTAGCTCTACCGACATGTAACGTCACCAATTATAAGGGGTTATATCCCAAGTATAGTTCAATACGGGTAGCTTGGCAAAAATCCCCTCATCTTTACAAAACCTGCCCCAATACGCTATTCTAGCCTAAAAACAAGGAGGGTTTGCCGGTTTGTACCAGGCACCGCGCGGAACCAGGGATATTCTGCCCCAGGAACAGGCACACTGGCGCTACATAGAGCACAAAGCGGAGGTGGTTGCCCAGCTCTACGGCTACGGGCGCATCGATACACCGACCTTCGAGGATACCGGCCTTTTTTCCCGCAGTGTCGGTGAGGGGACCGACATCGTGCAGAAGGAGATGTACACCTTCGAGGACCGGGGAGGTAACCAGCTAACCCTGAGGCCCGAAGGTACGGCCTCGGTCTGCCGTGCCTACCTGGAGCACGGCATGCACAACCAGCCACAGCCGGTAAAACTCTACTATCTGGCCCCCATCTACCGCTACGAGCGTCCCCAGGCGGGGAGGTATCGGCAGCACTTTCAGTTCGGCTTCGAGGCCATCGGTGACGACGACCCTGCCCTTGACGCCGAGGTCATAGAGATGGCCTGGCGTTTCCTCGGGCTTCTCTGCCTCGGGCGGCTCCGGCTGCTGCTCAACAGCATCGGCTGCCGCAAGTGCCGCCCGGGCTATCTGGAGCAGCTGAGAAGGTACTACGCCCGGTACGGCGACAAGCTGTGCCCTGACTGCCAGATCCGCCTGAAACGAAACACGCTCCGGCTGCTCGATTGCAAGAAACCGCTATGCCGGCAACTGGCGGCTTCGGCGCCCAGAAGTGCCGACTGCCTCTGCCCGGAGTGCGACAGGCACTTCGATTCACTTAAGAAGTACCTGAGCGCTCTCCAGCTCCCCTTTGTGGTAGACCACTGTCTGGTCAGGGGGCTGGACTACTATACCAGAACGGTCTTTGAGATACAGCCGGAGGGAGGGGGCGCCCAGAGCACTATCGGCGGTGGCGGTCGCTATGACGACCTGATTGCGGAGCTGGGCGGCAAACCGACCCCGGCGGTCGGTTTCGCTGCCGGTATAGAGCGTATCATCCTTAACCTTGTGGAGCAGAAGGTGGACATCCCGCCACTGCCACAACCCCTGGTCTTTCTGGCGCATACCGGAGACAAGGCCGGAGAGAAGGCCATGGGACTGGCCGCCGAGCTTAGACGGGCCGGCATCGGGGTGCTCATGGCCACCGGCCAAAAGAGCCTCAAGGCCCAGCTGAGACAGGCGAACAGCCGGGGTGCCCCTTTTACCGTTATCATCGGCGAGCAGGAGATAGCCGCCGGCACAGCCATACTGCGGAATATGGCGACCTCCGAGCAGGAAGAGGTGCCGGCAAAACAGCTTGAAGAGAAGTTAAGGCACCAGATTGGTAGTGGGTCAATTTGAATTTAATGGGGCTTGACAGGAGAGTAGCTATCAAGGCTGCATCGGCAAGGTGGGGAAAACAATTATTAAGGATGTGCGGTTATAGCAACTATAGTAATTATTGGTATCCGATTACCCCTAGCGTCTAATTCATCTGATCCATAATGCCAAAACACCCTATACGCTCCGGGCGTTTTATGTTGTACATATGCCTCAAAAATATCCCTTTTATATAACTTGGATAATGATTTAAACTTATGCGTTTGGAGTGATTTGGAGAGAAGGTTTGTTTCTAAATACCCTAGCGTTTTCCTGACTTGCTTGAGAATCCCACTCATAGCGGGGTTAGATTCTAGATTGGCAAGTTCTTCAACTGCCCTATGCTTAAAACGTAGCTCACGCTGCATCTTCTACATATTGGGCAAAAGAGCCTAGGTTGATTGATTCCTCTCCGGCCATACCCACTTTTACCATATCCAAAGCTTCTTTATTCCTGAAAATCCATAATTCGGCGGCAGGTATGGTTACTTGGGGGTCAAGTAAAATTTGTCCGCTGCTATTTACATACATATGATACGTTATACCCTCGCCTACTAGGGATTTAGGCAAATTCACTCGTCTTCTAGAATCTGGTTTTACCCCATCGGCCCTTTTAACAAATTTTTCGTCTCTTACTATCGTTGCCATACTATATATAATGACACTAGTGGGGAATTGTGTCAAGTGGGTTTTACCCACTTTTAACATTATTTTCAAAACACTTTCCGAAATAACCCACAAAGACCAGATACTTTAGCTTTACGCCACGCCTGAAATGTGCTATGCTTATTAGGATGGATCACCCGGCGAGGCAGCTTTTGAGCCAACCTGTTACTGATAAGGGGCTGCCTTGTTTTTTCTGCTTCATGACATCCATAATCCCCCTACTGTGAGCTACACCGGGGTGACCGGGCAGGACAAACTATATGACAACACCTAAAGAAGCCGAAGGCAAAAGCAGGTACTCCGCCGCCGATATTCAGGTGCTGGGGCAAAGGGAGGCGGTTCGCCGCCGCCCGGGGATGTACATCGGCTCTACCGACCAGCGCGGGCTGCACCACCTGGTCTACGAAATAGCCTATAACAGCATCGACGAGGCCATGGCCGGCTACTGCGACCGGGTTGAAGTCCGGCTCAAGGAAGACGGCTATGTCACCGTTATCGACAATGGCCGGGGTATCCCGGTGGAAATCCACCCGACGACCAAGAAATCGGCCCTGGAGACGGTAATGACGGTGCTCCACGCCGGAGCCAAATTCGGCGGCAAGACTTACCAGGTGTCGGGAGGCCTGCACGGAGTAGGGGCCTCGGTGGTCAATTCCCTGTCTTCACACCTTGAGGTCATTGTCCATCGCGACGGCAAGAAGTACAGGCAGGAGTTCAAGCAGGGGATACCCCAGGGAGCAGTAGCCGAAGTCGGCACAGCCGACAGCACCGGCACCACCATAACTTTCCTTGCCGATGTTGCCATATTCGGCAAGATAGACTACGACTTTCATACCATAAGCGAGCGAATGAGGGAGATGGCCTATCTGAATAAAGGCCTGGAGATACACCTGATCGATGAGGCTCAGGACTTGGAGAAGACCTATTACTTTGAGGGCGGAATCACCGGCTTCGTCCGCCGGCTCAACCGCAACCGCAACCTGCGCCACCGCCAGCCAATCTACATCTCCCGCCAGGTCAACCACACCATAATCGAGGCTGCCCTGCAATACAACGAGGGTTTCACCGATAACACCCTGAGCTTCGCCAACTGCATCAATACCATTGATGGCGGCACTCACCTGACCGGCTTTCGCTCCGCCCTGACACGGGTGCTTAACGACTACGCCCACCGCAACAAGCTGGTTAAAGAAGGCGAGTCCAATCTGGTGGGTGATGATGTCCGCGAAGGCCTGACCGCCGTCATCAGCGTCAAGCTACAGGAGCCGCAGTTTGAGGGGCAAACCAAGGGCAAGCTGGGCAACATCGAGATCAAGAGCATGGTGGAGAGCGCCGTCGCCGAAGAACTGGCACTCTACCTCGAGGAGCACCCCGACGACGCCAGGAGAATCATAGACAAGTGCATCACTTCGGCCAAGGCCAGGGAGGCGGCACGCAAGGCCCGCGACTTAATCATCAGAAAGAGCAGCCTGGACACCGGCACCCTGCCCGGTAAACTGGCCGAATGCTCCGAGAAGGACCCCTCCCACTGCGAGCTCTATCTGGTGGAGGGCCCTTCGGCCGGCGGCTCGGCCAAGCAGGGGCGCAACCGCCGCTTCCAGGCCATCCTGCCGCTTAGGGGCAAGATTATCAATGTGGAGAAGGCGTCCCCGGACAAGATGCTGGCCCACGAGGAAATCCGGGCCATCATCACCGCTCTGGGGACGGGTATAGACGACGATTTCGACGCAGCCAAGCTGCGCTACCACCACGTCATCCTGATGACCGATGCCGATGTTGACGGCTCGCATATCCGCACCCTGCTGCTCACCTTCTTCTTCCGTCACATGCCGGAGCTGATAAACAACGGCCATCTCTATATTGCTCAGCCGCCGCTGTATCACATCAAAGCGGGCAAGCTGGAACGCTGGGTATACTCCGACCAGGAAAAAGAAGAGCTTTTCAGCAAGTTGAAGGAAAGCACCAGGAAGATAGGAGTCCAGCGCTACAAGGGTCTGGGCGAGATGTCGTCCGAGCAGCTCTGGGAGACAACCATGAACCCGGCCACCCGCACCCTGCTATCGGTAAACGTGGAAGATACCGCCAAGGCGGATAGCATCTTCAGCGTGCTGATGGGCGGAGAGGTGCTGCCCCGCAAGACCTTCATCCAGACCCATGCCAAGAGTGTCAAGAACCTGGATATCTAGCCGCCCTACTCTACTTATACAGCCCGTGCTCACTGATGTACTCTGCCACCGCCTGCGGGACAAGGCTGCCGATCGACAGCCCGCGGCAGACCCGCTCCCTGACTACCGAGGCACTGATATCTATCTCCGGCTTGTCCAGTAATATCACCCGGGATGCCAAGCCGGGAAGCTCCTTATCCAGCTCAGCCAGGTCAGGGACCGGGCAGCCGACCCGGGGTACGGCCAACAGCCGGCACAGGGAAATGAGCTTGACCGGCTGGTGCCACCGCGGTAAATCAACCAGGTTGTCCCAGCCGAGGATGAAGAAGGTCTCGTCTTTACTGCCCCCCTTTTTCTTAAGCGCCAGCAGGGTATCAACGGTATAGGTTGGCCCTTCCCTCTCCAATTCTAAGGTGGATAGCTGGAAGTAGGGCCTGCCGGCTATAGCCAGACGCACCATCTCAAGGCGGTGCGCGGCCACCGAGATGATGTTATTGGCCTTAAGCCATGGCTGGCCGGCGGGGACAAAGAGCACCAGGGCCAGCTCCAGCCAAACCCTTACCACCTCGGCCACAACCAGATGGCCGCTGTGGATAGGGTCAAAGGTCCCTCCCAGAATGCCAATCTTCATTTCGTTACCACTGCCACCTAAAGTCGCCACAGCGAATATTATCCCCCGGTTTCACGCCGGCCCTCTCCAGCTCCCTCCTCAACCCGGGCCGTGTAAGATAGCCAATCAGCTGCCGCCGCGCTTCCGAGTTAGTCAGGTCGGTACCGGCTACCACCCGTTCCATCTCCGGGCTGGCGATAACAAGGGTGTCACCCTGCCGGCTTACCCTAACCCTGCCTTCGACCGGCTCCGGGTGAAACTCCTTAAGGGGAGTACCGGCAGTCACAGTGCCGCCGCCAGCCCTTCCCAGCAATACCCAAACCGCAGCCATGAGCCCGGGGATTCCCTGCCCGGTGACTGCGGACACAAAATGCACCGCTATGCCGGTATCGGAGAAGGCCTTGTCCAGCCCACCCATGCGAGCCCTCACCTCCGGCAGGTCGACTTTATTAATAACCACCAGCTGTGACTTTAAGGCCAGCGCAGTATCAAACAGACCAAGCTCGCTATTTATTCTAATCATATCTTCTACCGGTGCCGGCAGGCTACCGTCCAAAAGGTGGATGAGCACCCTGGTGCGTACCACATGCCGCAGGAATTCATGACCCAGTCCCCGCCCCTTATGGGCACCAACAACAAGACCTGGTATTTCAGCCACAACAAAACTGTCCTGGCCGACCTCTACTACCCCTAGAATAGGCTCAAGCGTAGTGAACGGGTAGCTGGCTATCTTGGGCTTGGCCGCCGAAGCCGCCGCCAGCAGGGAAGACTTGCCCGCATTGGGATAACCAACGATGCCAACATCAGCAATTAGCTTTAGCTCCAACAGGACACCCTTCTCCTCCCCCAGCTCCCCTTTCTGAGCCAGCAGCGGGACCTGGTTCGTCGCCGAGGCGAAGTGGCTATTACCCAAACCACCCCGGCCACCGACAGCCACCACCACCTGTTGCCCCGGCTGAACAAGGTCGTACTCTTCACCGTAACCAGCGGTTTTATCCATACTAAAAACAGTGGTACCCGGCGGCACCAGAAGCACAAGGTCTTTTCCACTCCGCCCATGCCTCTTTCGCCCGCGGCCGGAGATGCCATTCTCTGCCTTATAGATTTTACCCCCGCGGTAGGCAATCAGGTCATCCACATCACGATTAATCTTAATAACCACATTACCACCATGGCCGCCATCACCACCGTCAGGGCCACCATACGGCACGAATTTCTCTCGTCGGAAGCTGGTAGCACCGTCGCCACCACCCCCTGACTTTACCCTTATACTAACCCAGTCAAACATAATACTTTACATTAGTATATTGTTTATAATGTAATACTTATGGATGTAGTAGTTTATTTAATTGGTATTGATAATAACATAGAGAGCGTGTATTTAGCTTGTGGTTCTGGAATATATAATAAAACCTTCTTCGCGGTGGTGGGATATCAACCGTGCGTTAAAGAGAGTTATCGAAAATGAGTACTACTTTTAGAAAATTACCGCGGGGTTATGAAAGATTCTGGAAGGGTGGGGTGGCTAACCTTTGTTGGGGCTGTGCATTCTTCTCTGGATACCCTGCACCTTTCGCCGCAGCAGGGGGCTTGCCTTGATGCCGTCGGCGATCTTCTCACAGGCGTGGCTCACGGTGGATGGACTCCTGCCACCAAAGAAAGCACCGATTTCAGCCAGAGAGCAGTTGTTCCGTTGCTTAAGGAGGAACATGGCTACCTGGCGGGCCTGGGCGACCTCCTTGTCCCGGCGGCGGCCGGTCAAGTCTTCCGGGGTTAGGCGAAAGCTTGAGGCGACGGTGAAGAGCAGCGTCGGCGGAGCAGATTGGCTGCCATCAGCTGCGGTGCCGGAAATGTCGGCCAGGGCCTTGGTGGCCAGCTCCACGGTAACCTTCATCCTGAGAAGCCGGGAATAGGCGATCACTCGGTTGAGCCCGCCCTCAAGTTCCCTGACATTCTTTTTTATTCGCTTGGCGATGAGTTCCATAACGTCAGGCGGTAGCTCTACCCCGGCATGCTCTGCCTTGGCCTTTAGGATAGATAGCCTTGTTTCAAGGTCGGGTGGTTTAATATCAATGGCTAACCCGCCCTCGAAACGGGAGCGTAACCGGTCTTCCAGCAGGGACATGGCGGACGGTGGGCGGTCGCTGGTCATCACTATCTGCCGGTTAGAGTTGTGCAGCTCGTTGAAGGTGTGGAAGAAGTTCTCCTCCGTCTGTTCCTTGCCACCGATGAAATGTATATCGTCAATCATCAGTAAATCAATGTCCCTGTACTTGGTGCGGAATTCCTCCATTTTTCGTTCGCGGATGGCGGTTATAAAGTCGTTGGTATACTGCTCCCCGCTGGCATAGAGAACCGATACGCCGTTCGCCTGCGCCAGATTGCCGATGGCCTGCAGCAGGTGGGTTTTACCCAGTCCGGAGCCGCCGTAGATAAACAGTGGGTTGTACCCCTGACCCGGGCTCTGGGCCGCTGCCAGCGCGGCGGAGTGGGCCATGCGATTGCAGCTCCCGGTGATGTAGGACTCGAAGGTGTATTTTGGGTTGTAGCTGGAACACTCCTGCCCATTTCCCTGTTGGCGGATGGTGCCGGTTGCGGTATTGGCCGGCCCGGCGTCCAGTTGGAATTGGACACTGATGTTGCCGCCGGTGAGCCCGAGCAGGGTTTTTTCTATCAGGGAGCGCTGCTTCCTGTCCAGATACTCAGCGGTAAAAGCGTTGGGGACGCTTATGGTAAACCGTCCACCCTGGCAGGCTATGGCCTTGGTCCCCTTGAACCAGGTTCGGTAGTTTGACTTGCTGACCTGTAGTTGCAGTTCCCCCAGGGCAGCTTCCCAGACTTCTTGTGCCGACCTCATTCTCTAGAGTCGCTCCTGACAATAACTAATAAAACGCCTCGTATATCAGTTACGAAGCTGCCTTGGATGGTCCGTGTAAGTGTTCAGGGAACTGATTCATGTTATCAGCCGGTACATAGGGGTGGCAAGGTGTCTGGGGCAGGTTGGTAGCCGGTTTTTATCCTAGCGATCTCTCGCAAGGTCTCTCGTCCTCCTGTTTTTGCCCAGTTTTTAACAGACAGGCAGCAGGAGAAATTTGGCAACAATATTTTCCCCGGATGGCGAAATAAGGGACTGGTTGCCGGCCCGGGCCTTAAGTGTTAGTATGCCTCCACAAGGAGGCAGACTTTGAGAATTGTATTTCTGGGTACCCCACAATTTGCCGTCCTTCCTCTTGAACACCTCGTGCAAAACGGTTATCAGGTGGTGGCTGTCTTTACCCAACAAGATAAGCCGGCCGGGCGGGGGCGTCACCTGGTGTTTACTCCGGTCAAGGCAGCAGCGGCTGCCCTGGAACTGCCGGTTCTGCAGCCCGGGAGCCTGAAGAAGGCGGAGGCGGTTGCCGAGCTGGACGTATTAAAACCGGATGTTATCGTGGTCGCCGCCTTCGGCCAGATTCTACCAAAGGCTGTCTTGGACTTGCCCGGGCGCGGCAGCATTAATATCCACCCCTCCTTGTTGCCGAGACATCGGGGAGCATCCCCGGTGCCGGCGGCCATTCTGGCTGGAGATGAGTTTACCGGCGTCAGTATTATGCTGATGGACGAGGGGTTAGATACCGGGCCGGTGCTGGCCCGGGCCCAGATTCCCATATCGGACGATGATAACGCCGGCTCGCTTGCCGCTAAGCTGTCTCTCCTTTCGGCCCATCTGCTCCAGGACGTGCTCCTCGCCTGGGGGCGAGGCCAGCTTTCTCCCCAGCCCCAGGACGAGGCCGGGGCCACCTATTCCGGCACCATCAGCAAGGAAGAGGGTCAGATTGACTGGCACCAGCCGGCGGTGGACATCTGGCGCCGGGTGCGTGCCTTCAATCCCTGGCCGGGCAGCTATACCAGATGGCAAGGGAAGTTGCTCAAGATAATTGAGGCGATGCCTTTGTTGTGTGACGTACCGCCAGCCTCTGAGGGACAGGTGATAGCCTTGCCCGGTGGCGGCTTTGGCGTTGGCACCGGTAGCGGTGTTCTGGCGGTGCTTACAGTTAAGGCGGAGGGAAAACAGGCAGTACCGGCAGCCGCTTTCCTGCGGGGACAGCGACAGCTCATCGGGGCCAAACTCCCATGTTGACTCTTTTTGCATAATTATTGCATAAGTTTTTTGATAACCGCAGTGCCCAGCCTGTATAATCTTATGACACCGAGGAGTTTTATTTTGCCCGAACAGCCGGATTTAAACCAGCTCTCTACCCTGGTAGGTATCGTTGCCCGCCTGCGCGGCCCGAACGGCTGCCCCTGGGACAGGGAGCAGAGCCACGCTTCGCTGCGGCATTGCCTGCTGGAAGAGTGCTACGAGGTGCTTGAGGCTCTGGACGAGGGTGACGCCCGGCGGCTGGCAGTAGAGATGGGTGATTTGCTGATGCAAATCGTCTTTCATGCCCGGATTGCCGCCGAAGACGGTGAGTTTGATCTTGGTGATGTCATCAGCAGCATCAGTGCCAAGCTAATTCATCGCCACCCCCATGTCTTTGGATCACTCAAGGTTAAGAGTGCCGACGAAGTGCTGGCCAACTGGGAAGCCCTCAAGAAGCAAGAAAGGAAGGAGGGGGCTTCCATGCTGGATGGAGTACCCGTCGCCATGCCTGCTCTGGCTTACAGCCAGGGGATTCAGGCCCGGGTAACGCGGGTCGGCTTTGACTGGCCGGATGATAGCGGCGTAATCGACAAACTGGCTGAGGAGGTCAGGGAATACCAGCAGGCAGAGAGCCAGGAGCAGAAGGAGGCCGAGTTCGGTGATTTACTCTTCACCCTGGCCAATATCGCCCGTCGGCAGGGTATAGACCTGGAGTCGGTGTTACGGCAGGCCAACCGCCGTTTTTATCGGCGCTTTTCCCGTATGGAGGAGCTTTGCCAGAAGCGGGGATTGAATTTCGCTGAACTGTCCTTTGACGAGCAGAACAACCTGTGGGAGGAGGCCAAAAAGGAAACGGACTAGACTGGTCGGGGCGAGAGGATTCGAACCTCCGACCTCAGCGTCCCGAACGCTGCGCGCTAACCAGGCTGCGCTACGCCCCGATTAGTATTTATTATAGGCGGCTTTAACCGCCAGGGCAAGGGATATGAAATACTGCGTTTTAATAATTGATGGTGCCTCCGGCTGGCCGCTTGACGCATATGGCGGCAAGACCTGTCTTGAGCTGGCCGAAACGCCCAACCTCGATGCTGTGGCCGCAGAGGGCTCGGTCGGGCTTGTTCAAACAGTGCCGGCGGGGATGGAGCCGTCCAGCGCCTGTGCCTGTATGTCGCTTCTGGGCTATGACCCCGGGGTTTACTACCGGGGCCGGGCAGCCATTGAAGCGGTCAGCATGGGCATCCCCATCGGTCCTGGCGAGGTTGTCTTCCGCTGCAACCTGGTGGCAGTAAGGGATGGCCGCCTGTGGAGCTATAGCTCGGGACACATCGGTAGCCAGGAGGCGTCCCAGCTTGTTGAAGCGCTAAACCGGAGCCTGGGTAGTGATGACGTTTGCTTTTACCCCGGCGTCGGCTACCGGCACCTGCTCAAGCTTAAGGGGCATGAGGATACCCTCAAGGCTACCTGCACGCCACCGCACGATATCCCGGGTAAGCCCATCGGTGAGTTTCTGCCCCGGGGCCGGGGGAGCGAGTTCTTGCGGCAACTGATGAATGACTCGGAGCCAGTTCTTAACGAGCACCCGGTAAACATTGCCCGGCGGAAGCGGGGTGATATCCCGGCGACCATGATATGGCTCTTCTGGGGCAGTGGCCGCGTGCCCGATATGCCCGCCTTTGCCAAGGTCTACGGGCTTAAGGCGGCACTAACCTCCGGGGTTGACCTGCTTGGCGGCCTGGGGAAGATGATGGGCATGGACATACTGGATATCCACGGGGTGACTGACGGTATGAACAATGACTTTGCCGGACAGACCCGGGGCGCATTAAAGTCGCTTGACGACCATGACCTGGCGGTTGTCCATATAGAAGCGCCGGATGAGGCCGGGCACGCCGGCTCGGTTGAGGAGAAGGTCAGGGCGATTGAGGTTATTGACCGGGAAGTTGTCGGCCGGCTGCGCCTATCTGCGCCGGGTGGGTTCCGCCTGCTTATTATGCCTGACCATCCGACGCCGATAAAGGTTCAGACCCACGTTGCCGAGCCGGTACCCTTTGTCCTCTGGGGGCCGGGCTTTGCCGCCAACGGTGCCGGCAGGTTCACCGAGGCCGAGGCGAAAAAGACTGGCCTTTTCTTTGAGAACGGGTATAATATCATGGCAAGACTGGTAGGGAGATAGACCTGTGGCACTAATCGTTCAAAAATACGGCGGCTCCTCGGTGGCTGATGCCGAGCGGATTAAGAGCGTTGCCCGGCGCATTGCTTCTACCAGGGACGAGGGCAACCAGGTGGTGGTTGTCGTCTCGGCCATGGGCGATACCACCGATGAGCTCATAAAGCTGGCCTACCAGGTTGACAGCTGCCCCAGTGACCGGGAGCTTGATGTCCTCCTCTCCACCGGGGAGATTGTTTCCAGCACCCTGCTGGCCATGGCGCTTAAAAGCCTGGGCCATGCGGCCATAAGCCTGTCTGGCGCCCAGGCGGGCATAAAGACCGACGCTGCCCACAGCCGGGCCCGGATTCTGGGCATTGACCCCGGGCGGGTGGTCAGGGAACTGGAAAAAGGAAAAATTGTTATTGTTGCCGGCTTCCAGGGGATTACCGATGAGATGGACATCACCACCCTGGGGCGCGGCGGCTCGGACACGACGGCGGTGGCGCTGGCGGTCAGCCTTGGCGCCGGGGTGTGCCAGATATACACCGATGTTGACGGTATCTATACCGCCGACCCGCGGCTGGTCCCCGAAGCCCATAGCCTTGATGAGATGGGCTACGAAGAGATGCTGGAGCTGGCTACTTATGGCGCCCGGGTGATGCACCCCAGGGCGGTTGAGCTGGGAGAGCTCTATAAAGTGCCGATACTGGTGGCCTCCAGCTTCACCGGTAGTCCGGGCACACTAATTCACGGAGGGACGTCTATGGAAATGCGCAACAAGGTAACAGGCATCGCCCACGACCTCAATGTGGCCAAGATAACGGTGGTCGGTGTTCCCGACCGGCCGGGTATTGCCTCATCCGTCTTTGAGCCGCTGGCCAAAGCCGGTGTCAGCGTTGACACCATTGTTCAGAACGCCAGCATCCACAACATCACCGACCTGACCTTCACCGTAACCAAGAGCGACCTGGACAAGGCGATGGAGGTGGTCAGGCCCATAGCCGGGTCAATTAATGCCCGCCAGTGCGCCAGTGACTCCAAGCTGGGAAAGGTGAGCATTATCGGCACCGGCATGCAGAATACTCCCGGCTACGCCGCCAGGATGTTCAGTGCTCTCAGCGAGCAGGGGATAAACATCCAGTTGATTACCACTTCGGAGATACGGATAACCTGCATCATTGACGAAGCCAAGATTGAAGAGGCTGTCCGCACCCTGCACAAAGCCTTTGAACTGGAACAGGCAGAATAAGTAAGAGGGATGAATATTCATCCCTCTTAAAGCATTCTTTATCCCGCAACGCACTAAACGGCGACTACTTCTTTGATTTCGGGCAGTTCCCTCTTTACGATTCGCTCTATTCCCATTTTCAGTGTCATGGTGGACATAGGGCAGCCGGCACAGGCGCCGGTCAGCTTTAGCTTGACAACACCATCGTTTACATCAATCAACTCAACGTTGCCGCCGTCAGCCACCAAGCTGGGCCGTATCTTGTCCAGTACCGCTTCCACTTTCTCTTTCATCATAGCCTCCTGTTAGCTACTCGTCGGGGCACGGGTGCTCGCTAGCTATCTTCTTGTGGCATTTCCGTATCTGCTCGGGAGTGCATTCTTCCGGTTTGCCCTTGAGGTTTTCCGGGTGCTGGCAGACTTTGTTTTCTTTCGGCTGGCTCATTTGGCACCCCCGTTGTAAAACAGCACCAGTAACTACTATTTTTCAGCTTATCACAGCCTGTGGGGCTTGTCAATTTGGACAATTTTTTACCCAAAAGTGGCTTGCTAAACAGGTGCAGTAATTGCTAGACTTGACCAGCTGGAGTAGAATGATGCCTCGGGTGAATTTTATAGTGAAATCTAGCATCCAGGGGTGCTATGTCGTACGAGAAAGAGGAGCTGGTCAGGCAGATAAGGCAGGGTAGCAAACAGGCAATTGCCCTGGCTATGGAAGGACGCTGGCGGGAGGCGGTGGCGGCCAACAAGGCTATTATTGATAATTACCCGAATGATGTGGATGCCTATAACCGCCTGGGGCGAGCCCACATGGTGCTTGGCGAGCATGCCCTGGCCAGGGAAGCCTACAGCCGGGCCAGGGAACTCAACCCCGATAACACAATCGCCGAAAAAAACCTGCGCCGCCTGGCCCACCTGAAAGAAAGCGGGGCGGCACCGGAAGCTGGCTTTCACCGGGTGGAGCCCCAGCACTTCATCGAGGAAACGGGTAAGGCCGGTGTGGTCAAGCTCTACCGCCTGGCGGCCAAGGAGGTGCTGGCCGAGGTTGATGCCGGTGATAAGGTGTATCTCGAAATAGCTGATTCCAACCTGATAATGGTGGACAGCCGGCAGGTGTATCTGGGGCAGGTTGAGCCCAGGCACAGCCAGCGCCTCATCCGGCTAATGAAGGGGGGGAACCAGTATTCGGCCACGGTAATAAGCTCGTCGGAGGACAACCTGGCGGTCATTATCAGAGAGGTCTACCAGCACCCTTCCCAGGTGGATCAGCTTTCCTTTCCATCACGTGGTATTGACAGCCTCAGGCCCTATGTTAGCGACCAGGTAATCAGGCGCCGCCTGGAGTATGTCGAGGGAGCGGCGGCGGAGCCGGACTATGGGCTTGCCACTGGTGACGAGGAAGAGTTAATGCCAGCAGAGTCTTCGGAAGAAGGCGAGGAAGAATAATAGGAGGTCAAGCAGCAAATGGCTTTGGGTAAGGTCAGGCCGGTAAGAATAGAAGAAGAGATGCAGAGTTCCTATCTGGACTATGCCATGAGCGTCATTGTCTCCCGGGCGCTACCCGATGTTCGTGACGGACTGAAGCCGGTCCACCGCCGCATTCTTTATGCCATGAACGATATGGGTATTAACCACAGTAGCCCTCACAAGAAGAGCGCCCGCGTTGTCGGAGAGGTGCTGGGTAAGTACCATCCCCATGGTGATGCCTCCGTGTACGATGCCATGGTTCGTATGGCCCAGGACTTCTCCATGCGCCATATGCTCATTGACGGTCAGGGTAACTTTGGCAGTGTTGACAACGACCCGCCGGCAGCCATGCGTTACACCGAGGCGCGCCTGGCTGAGATTGCGGAGCAGATGCTGCTTGATATTGACAAGGACACTGTCAACTTCATGCCCAACTTTGACGACAGCCTCAAAGAGCCGCTGGTTCTTCCCAGCCGGTTGCCCAACCTGCTGGTTAACGGCTCGTCAGGGATTGCCGTGGGCATGGCGACCAACATCCCGCCCCACAATCTGGGAGAGGTGTGCGATGCCGTTGCCTATCTTATTGACAACCCCAAGGCAACCGTTGATGACCTGCTGAATTTCATCAAGGGGCCTGATTTCCCAACGGGCGGCATTATTCTGGGGCAGGAGGGGATTAGAAGCGCCTATGCTACCGGGCACGGCCGGGTGGTTATCCGGGCCAAGGCCTATTACGAGGAAGCTACCTCTGCCGGGCGCCGTCAGATAGTGGTTACCGAACTGCCCTACCAGGTGAATAAGGCGGCGCTTGTAGAGCGTATCGCCAACCTAGTCAGGGAGAAGAAGGTAACCGGCATCAGTGAGTTGCGGGACGAGTCGGACCGCCAGGGCATGCGTATTGTTATCGAGCTCAAGAAAGAAGCCCAGTCCCGGCAGGTACTCAACAACCTTTATAAACATACTTCGATGCAGTCGGCCTTCTTTGTCAACATGCTGGCCCTGGTTTCCGGCCAGCCACGGGTGATCAGCCTTAAAGAGGCACTCCAGTGTTTTATAGATTTCCGTCATGAGGTTATCACCCGCCGCTCCCGGTTTGAACTCAAGATGGCCAAGGACCGGGCCCACATCCTGGAGGGGCTCAAGGTTGCTCTGGATAACCTAGATGCGGTGATAACCACCATCCGTAAATCCAAGACCGCTGAAATAGCCCGTGGCGCCCTGATGGAGGAATTCGGCCTTTCCAAGATTCAGGCGCAGGCGATACTTGACATGCAGCTGCGGCGGCTGGCCGGCCTGGAGCGGCGCAAGATACTGGACGAGTACGCCGAGGTGGTCAGGACCATTGCCTACCTGGAAGACCTGCTGGCCAACCCCAAGAGAATACTCCTGCTGGTAAAGGAGGAGCTTGCTCAGCTAAAGTCCAGATTCGATGACCCGCGGCGGACGGACATAAGCGTGCAGGAAGCTCTTGACTTCAGCGAGGAAGACCTCATCCCCCATCAGAGGATGGTGGTGACACTGAGCGAGCGGGGCTTTGTCAAGCGGGTACCTTCCCGTGCTTACGTAATACAGCACCGGGGCGGCAAGGGAATTATCGGTATGATTACCCGGGAGCAGGATGCGGTTCGCTTCCTGGTTGTGGCCGACACCCACGATACATTGTTCTTCTTTACGGACCGGGGCAGGGTTTTTTCACTCAGGTGCCACGAGTTACCCGCCGACAGCTCGCGGATTGCCAAGGGGATGGCGCTTATCAATCTCTTCCCTATTCCTGAGAATGAGAAGGTGACGGCGGTCATCGCTGTCAGCGAGCTCGCCACTGACGGCTATCTGTTGATGGCCACCAGTCTCGGAGAGATAAAGAAGACCTCGGTGAGCAACTTCAGCTCGGTGCGCTCAAGTGGCCTTATCGCTATGGATCTGAGTAGGAGCGATAGCCTGGTGGCGGCTACTTTGGCTACAGAGCAGGACGATATTATTATGGTGACACAGCAGGGTCAGTCTGTCAGGTTCCCGGTGTCCGAGCTAAGGACCAGCCTGCGGGCCAGCGGTGGCGTCCGTGCCGTCCGCCTGGTCAAGGACGACCGGGTAATCAGCGCCGATGTCGCCTGGCCCGATACCTTCCTGGTGGTGATTACCTTTGGGGGCTATGGTAAGATTACTCCAATCAAGGGCTATCCACGGCAGCATAGGGCCGGTAGCGGGGTGAGGACTTTTAAGACCACTGAAAAAACGGGACTGGTGGTTGCTGCCAAGGTAGTTATCCAGAGCCAGCAGCTGATGATTATCTCGGCTGATGGCATGATTACCCGCACCCCGGTCAAGGAGAAGGACCCCAGGAGGGGCATAACCGTTCAGGGCAGGAGCACTCAGGGGGTAAAGCTGATGAACCTTACTTCCGGCGATAGTATAGTCGCCATCGCCAGCTTCGAGTAGGTTTTCCGGCTAGCCGGAGGCAGCCTGTATCTGGTGGCACTCCGGTTGCCGCCTCTGAAGGCCGCAGGCGCTGCACTCCTGGTAGTGGCAGTCGGCGGTCTCCTTCCCTTCCAGGGCAAGCTGGTATTCCCGCTTCAGGTAGTCGGAAGATATGCCGGTGTCAATATGGCCCCAGGGCAGGGGCTCTTCGGTTGAGCGCCGCCTTTGGGCATAGAAGCCGGGATCAAGGCCGGCCTCTTCGAAGGCACGGAGCCAGGTTTCATTGTTAAAATGCTCGCTCCAGCCGTCGAAGATGGCCCCCATCAGCCAGGCACGGTGGATGACCCGACCCAGCCTCCGGTCTCCCCGGGAGAGCGCTGCCTCGAGCAGGCTGGCCTTCGGGTCCTGCCAGGAAAGCCTGACCCCCTTGCGCTTCAGTCCCTGCCTCAGGATTTGATGCTTTTCATTTAGCTTCGCCTCGTCATCCTGGCCTACCCACTGGAACGGCGTGTGCGCCTTGGGCACGAAACTGGACAGGCTGACCCTTATCTGTGGCCTTTTGCCCGGGGCGGTCCTGCCCAGTGACTGCACCTTATCTACCAGCTGGATGATACTAGCGACGTCATCTACTGTTTCCGTCGGTAGCCCGAGCATGAAGTAGAGCTTGAGATTAGTCCAGCCCCGCTCAAAGGCGGCGGCAGCCGTTTCCATCAGCTCCTCTTCGGTGGTGGTTTTGTTAATGACCCTCTGCAGCCGCTGGCTGGCGGCCTCAGGGGCGAAGGTAAGCCCGGTCTTCCGGCGAGTCGGCAGGGATTCCACCAGCTTTACCGAGTCACGGCTAAGGCGCAGACTGGGCAGTGATACTGACAGGTTCTTTTTGCTGTAGCGCCGGGCGATGCTGGCAATCAGCCGGTCAATGCCGCAGTAGTCGCTAGTGCTCAGTGAGACCAGGGACACCTCGTCGTAGCCGCAGTTGCCGACGAGCTCATCCACGGCGGTGATAACCTCCTGTTGCGGCCGCTGCCTTAACGGCCGGTATATCATACCGGCGTTGCAGAAACGGCAGCCCCGGGTGCAGCCCCGGCTGATTTCTATAGCTCCCCGGTCGTGGATGACCTCGATGTAGGGTACCACCGGGCTGGTTGCCGGCGGCGGCAGCTTGGCTACTATCTGCCGCTCGATTTTAGCACTGGCCTCGGCAGCGGTTGCGGTCAGACTCTTGAAGAGGCCGCAAGGATCGTATTCCGTCTGATACAGGCCGGGGGCATAGACACCGGGCAAAGAGGCCGCCCGGCCAAGCAGCTCTTTTCTGGTCGCCCCCTGCTTTTTCCAGTGGCGGAAACAATCAATCAATTGCGGCAGCAGTTCCTCGGCTTCCCCGATTACAAAGAGGTCGATGAAATCGGCCATCGGCTCCGGATTGAGGGTGCAGCTACCGCCGGCGATGATAACCGGGTGCGAGTCATCCCTCTCACCGGCTAGCACCGGTATCCGCGCCAGGTGCAGCGTCTCAAGCACGTTGGTGAAGGTAAGCTCGTAGCCCAGCGAAAAGCCGATGACGTCGAATTCGCCGAGAGGCC
>DAOWLH010000046.1 GCA_030643515.1 Dehalococcoidia bacterium
CGGCAACTGTGAAACCTTGATTATCTCCCTGACCCTCTCCGGAGTAATTTCCATCTCATCACCGATTTCCTTGGGAGTGGGTTCCCGGCCGTACTCCTGTGAAAGGTGACGGCTGACGCTCAAGAGCTTGTTGATGGTCTCCACCATATGGACTGGAATACGGATGGTACGTGCCTGGTCGGCAATCGCCCGGGTAATGGCCTGGCGAATCCACCAGGTGGCATAGGTGCTGAACTTATAACCGCGGTGGTAGTCAAACTTTTCTACTGCCCTGATGAGACCGATGTTCCCCTCCTGAAGAAGGTCAAGAAGTGGCATCCCCCGGCCAATGTGCTTCTTGGCAACACTGACCACCAGACGCAAATTAGCCTCGGTAAGATGCCTCTCTGCTCCTTCTGACTGGCGCTTAACCTCATCCAAAAAGGCCTGAATCCATTTTTCATAAACCTGGATAGAGTCGGCTAGAGCCGAGCTTTGTGACAGCTCTTCCAGCTCATCCAGAGAGACTTTGGCGTCGATGGCGTCCAAGACCTGTTGCGGCAACAGGTCGCTGTTAAGCGATAGGTCTATCAGTATCTGCTCTGCCTCAGGTATTGTCTTACCTATCTTAAAAGCAATATCCTGGGTCAACCTCTGGTCAATCTCGTTATCAAAGCTACTGCGCAGCGCCGGGTCAAAGATGACTTCCATAAAGTTATTAGAGCTTTTCAGCCCAAGCTCAACCTGGAGCAAGCGTATTATATCAGCCACTTCCCCGAGCCCCCGGAGCATATAGAGGACTGTTTCTCCAGCCGAAGGTGGTCGACCATTCTCTTCGCTAAATGCTTTTATAATCTCCCGGACGCGTTTGCCCTGTTCCATTTTCTTGGCGAGTTCCTTCTCTTCCAGAGCGGTGAGTAATGATACCCGGCCGATTTCGTGAAGATACATACGAACAGGGTCATCAACTATGCCTTGATCTTCCATGTAGTTTGGCGCCGGCAACCTTGGAGTTTTGGGTACAGCTACTGGCGCATTTATCTTTGCTATCGGCTTCTCCTCATTAACACCTCCCACCGGCGGTGGCTTTCCTTCAGCTGCCCCCTTAACCACCAGCTTCCCGGGATCTACGCTATTTCCCTGGTTTTCTTGAACCATCTATATCTCTCCTCTTCAGCTTCTGTCCCCAGCTTGACTTTTGGATGAAGACCTCCCTGAGTTGCCGGCCAAGGTCTACATCCTGTTCCTCTCCCTTGGTTGCCTCAGAAGCTAGCAGGGCTTCTCTCCTAACCACCAGTGAACGAAGATGTTTTTCCTTTAAGCGAACGATACAACTGTAGAGTCTCTGCCCGATGATATTCGAAGGCAATTCCTTTTTGAGCAGACGGTCAAAAAGCTCCCACACCGTGCCATCAAGTCCTTTTCTGGCTGAAGACGTATCTTCGGCCAACATGAAGGCATTATAAATTTCACGGTTCTCACTATTTTCAAAGTAATCGGGCAACAATTCCACGGCTTCGGCCTTGAGCTCCGGGTGCTTGAGCAGTAACGCCAAGCAATATTCCTCAACCGGGCTGGAGAAAAGCTCCCGACCCGTAGCGGTTCTGGTTTCGATTTCCATGGCAGCCGTTTTCGGCCGGCCT
Organism: Dehalococcoidia bacterium; assembly: GCA_030643515.1. Taxonomy (GTDB): domain Bacteria; phylum Chloroflexota; class Dehalococcoidia; order Dehalococcoidales; family DAOWLH01; genus DAOWLH01. The sequence continues at coordinate 1,623 of DAOWLH010000046.1, forward strand.
TTGCCGGGCCTGCTGAACGTTTTCGATTCATCCAATTTATGAGTGGCTATGCCAAGCCTTTTGGATAGTAGCTGCTTATAATGATCCTGGCGTACTATATTCTCGAGCCCATTTATGAGGGGCAGCAGCCTCTCCACTGCCACAGACTTATCCCTGGCGGTGCTGAAGTCGAGCCCGGCAGTAACAAATCTGAGAGAGTAGTCCATCATCGGTTCCGCCTCTTCCACAAGGCGCTGCCAGGTTTCCGGGGACTCTCTGATGACATCATCGGGGTCTTTTCCCTGGGGCAGCAGGGCCACTCTTACCTCGGTGCCGAGGATGTTCTCATAGCCGACAGCTCTTGTGGTCGCTTCCTCTCCGGCAGCATCGGCATCAAGAGCAAAGACCAGATTTTTAGTCAGCCTTTTTATAGCGCTAACCTGCTTATCGGTAGTTGATGTCCCCATAGAGGCCACCACATTGGTAAAGCCGTGCTGGTGAGCTGTAATCACGTCCAGATAGCCCTCGACGATGACCGCCTGGTCACCCCGCCTGATTGCTTCCCGGGCAAGATTGAGTCCGTAGAGGGTGCCGCTCTTATCAAAGACGGGCGTTTCCGGCGAATTTAGATACTTGGGCAATGAATCATCCAGTACCCTGGCGCCAAAACCGGTCGTACGCCCCCTGGCATCCTTTATGGGGAAGACCAGCCGGTTACGAAAGCGGTCATAGCTGCCGGTATCAGTCACCGATATCAGGCCTGCTTCGGCGAGCTCGGCTTCGCTGTAGCCCTTTCCCATCAGATATTTTTTCAGGCTATCCCAGCTGTTCAGGCAATAACCCAGCTGGAAATCGGCAACACTCTTTTCAGATAGGCCACGCCGGGTAATGTAGCTCCTGGCTCTCTCGCCGGCCGGAGAGTTAATCAGCAGGTGGTGGAAGTACAGAGATGCTGCTTCATTAGCCTGGTACAGCCGCTCATTGGCTTCCCTATCCACTTCCGGCCTGACCATTGACGGAATGACAACACCGGCTCTTTCTCCAAGTAGCCGAAGTGCCTCGCCAAAAGCAATGCCTTCTTTCTTCATAATAAGGGAAAAGACGTCACCGCCGGTATTGCATGCACCAAAGCAGTGCCAGCTCTGCTGCTCCGGATAAACAAAAAAGGAACCGTGCTTTTCGCTGTGGAAGGGACAAAGCCCCTTCAAGTAGCGCCCTGCTTTTGTCAGCTGCGTATACTGGCCGGCTATGTCACCGATATCGGTTCTCTGCTTAACATCATCAATAACGCTCATACGTTTTAATTATACTACTTTTTTGCGGAATTAGCCCTGTCTTGAGACGGTAAAACGCGGCAGGTTACAGCGATAGTTCACGGGCCAGGTTCAGGGCATACTGGTCTGTCATGCCGGCGATGTAGTCCACCACGCCCAATTGAAAGTCTTCATCGCATAGCTGATACTCCGGCGGCAAATTGCCCCCATGTTCTGTGAAATAGCCGTACAGACGGCGCACCACCTGCCGCGCCCTCTCGGCATCGGCCTGGGACGAGACAATTTTATACACCCTGTCAAAAAGAAACCGGCGCAGGTCATTGGTTGCCAAAACAACCTCACTCCCCATTCTGATAGACGACCGGTCTGTAGAGCCGGTGTAACCGGCTACCTCCCAGGACTGCTCAATAATATCGCACACCATGGTGTTGATTCTCTCCCGGTGCGAGCTTCCCAGCACTCTGGAAGCCTCCGGAGGCAAATTTTTTTCAGTGATAATGCCTGCCCGGATGGCATCCCCGATATCGTGATTGACATAGGCGACAACATCGGAAATCTTGACCACCTCACCCTCAAGGGTACTGACCTTGCCCCAGTGCGCATCGCCAATAGCCTCGGCCGACTTGGAGTGATTGAGGATGCCATCTCTTACCTCCAGGGTAAGGTTAAGACCCTGTCCATCGTTCTCCAGAGTGTCAACCACCCTCAGGCTCTGCTCGTAGTGCCTGAACCCTTGAGGATGGAGTTCGCCCAGAACATCTTCACCTATGTGACCGAAGGGGGTATGACCCAAATCATGGCCCATGCTGATAGCCTCGGCTAAGTCCTCATTGAGATTCAGCGCCCGGGCCATGGTCCGTGCCAGTTGCGATACCTCCAGAGTGTGGGTCAGACGGGTGACATAGTGGTCTCCCAGAGGTGCGATAAAGACCTGCGTTTTGTGCTTCAAGCGCCGAAAAGCCTTGGCGTGGATGATGCGGTCCCGGTCTCGCTGAAAGGAAGTGCGTATGGCATCCGGCTCTTCGTAAATCAACCGGCCCTGGGACAGGTTGCTCCTGGCGGCGAACGGGGAGAGTTGGGATTCTCTTTCTTCAGCCTTCTGGCGAATCTTGAGCCGGTTAATCATTAAGTCTTCAGCTTGGCTTCAGCCCTGGCTATAATTGCACGGGTATTGGCGATGGCATCCGGGTTTACTGACACCGAGGTGATTCCCCAGGAGACCAGTTTCTCGGTAAGGTCGGGGTAATCAGAAGGTGCCTGCCCGCAGATAGAAGAGGTGATGCCCATCTTGCCGGCCACCTTGATTACTTTTTCCAAGGCTATCATCACCGCTTCATTTCGTTCGTCAAAAGTACTGGCCAGCCTGGCGCTGTCACGGTCAACGCCGAGTATTAGCTGGGTCAGGTCATTACTGCCGATGGATACCCCATCAATGCCAACCTCGATAAACTTATCTATAAGAAATACGGTAGAGGGAACCTCAACCATTATCCATAGCTTGAAGTCATCGCTGCGTTTTAGCCCCTCGGCCTCCATGATTTTCTTTGTCCTTTTCAGCTCGTCAATGGTGCGGACAAAGGGAATCATGACCCACAGGTTTTTGTATTCTTTCCTTACCCGCTTTATCGCTTCCAGTTCCAGTTTGAAGGTGTCAATATCGGTAACGTAGCGAGAGGCTCCCCGGTAGCCAATCATCGGGTTTTCCTCAACTTCTTCAAATTCCTGGCCGCCTTTAAGCGCCCGGTACTCATTGGTCTTGAAATCAGTGGTCCGATAAACCACCGGTCGCGGGTCAAAGGCCTTGGCAAATGTATAAAGCCCGGAATAGAGCTTGTCAACATACTCGTCGCCCCGGTTTTGTTTCATCATATAACTCGGATGCTCACCAATCTGGGCGACCATAAATTCCGCCCGTAATAGACCGACGCCATCCACATTCCGGGCGGCGACTATATCGGCCAGTTCGGGCTGAGTCAGATTTACATAAACTTTTGTCTTTGTTTCAATTGATTCCCTGAGAATGCTGGTCATCGCCTTGGTAGTTATCCTGCGGGCCACTTTGCCGCTGTAGATTTTGCCACGTGAACCATCTACGGTAATTATCTGCCTATCGGTCAGGGTTGCTGTTGACTTATCGGCTCCAACCACACACGGAATCCCCAGTTCACGGCTGACGATAGCCGCGTGAGCTGTCCTGCCACCACGGTCAGTGACGATGGCCACCGCCCTCTTCATTGCCGGCACAAAGTCAGGTGTAGTCATCTCGGCAACGAGGATGTCACCCGCTCGCACCCGGTCTATCTGAGAGGCTGATTTAATTATCTTGACCGGGCCTGAAGCCACCCCCGGGCTGGCGGCCACACCCTGAAGAAGGACTGGTGCTTCTATTTCCGGCTCTTCCTCAGCAATCTCTTTTATAGTGGTCACCGGGCGGGTCTGAACGACATGAATTATTTCTCCTTCCCTGGCCCACTCGATATCCTGTGGAAACTGATAGTGCTCTTCAATCTGCATCCCGATCTTGGCAAGTTCGATAATGTCATCATCGTTTAGCTTCTGCTTCCTCCTGAGCGCCACAGTTACAGGCTGCCAGTTGTTTGCCTCTCCACCGCCGCCGACCGAATTCCTAACTAGCTGCTGCTCCTGAGGGCTTATCTGCTTTGAGATGATAGCCAGGCCATCTTTATTTACGATGTACAGGTCGGGAGTTACCTCGCCGGAGACAAGCCCTTCACCAAGTCCGTATATCGCTTCTATGATAATCTTCTCTTTATCGCTGGTTACCGGCTCTACGGTAAACATTACCCCCGATGTCTCGGAGGCAATCATCTTCTGCACCGGTACGGCAATGCCAACTTTAAAGTGGTCGAAGCCTTGTTGCGCCCGGTAGTATATTGCCCGCGGTTCAAATAATGATGCCCAGCACTTCTGCACAGCGGTAACCACCGCCTTCCCACCCTCAATATTAAGAAACGTGCTCTGCTGTCCGGCAAAAGAGGCCTCAGGAAGGTCCTCAGCAGTTGCCGAAGAGCGTACCGCCACCAGCCCCCGGCCAAGCTCACCATATGCCCGCCTGATCATGTCGGCCGTGCCTTCCGGCATGGCAGCACTTAGAATTAGCTTCTTTACCTTTGCCGAGACCTTCTGTAATTGCCTGCTATCGCCAGGGTCGAGTGGCGCCAACAGATTCCGTACCTCATCACCAATTTGGGTCTTCCTGATAAAATCGTAGTAGGCTTCGGCAGTCACAATAAAACCCGGGGGGACCGGTATTCCGGCAAGTGTCATTTCCCCCAGGTTGGCTCCTTTGCCGCCAACGATATCGACATCATCTTTGGTGACCTCATTAAACCAGGCGATGGCCTTGAAAGCCTTTTGCATAGCAACAAGTCTCCTTGCTTGATTGGATAGTAAAGCTGCCTATTATACCACAAATATGATCCGGTGTTATACGTAATTATTGGTTGACACTTTTTATGATGAGGAGTAAAATTACCTGGCATGACAAGCAGGAGGATACCACTATGCTAGAGATGACAATAGAGAGCATCCGGGTCGGCCTGATGAACCCCCAGCTTACCCGGCTGAATTCTCAGTATGTGGTAATGTTGAAAGAGAAGACGGCGGAGCGCTATCTGCCTATATTCATTGGCCCGGCTGAGGCCAACGCAATAGCCATCAAACTTCGCGGTGAGTCTTTACCCCGTCCACTGACCCATGACCTGCTGCAATCTATGGTTGATGCACTGGGTGCCACCGTTGACTCCATCATCGTCAATGACCTTAAGAATGACACCTTCTATGCCAAGATTATCCTCAATGTTGGTGACGGGCAGATGGAGATTGACGCCCGCCCCAGTGATGCGCTGGCACTTGCGGTAAGAGTGGACGCTCCCATCTTCGCCGATGAAGCGATTCTGGATAAGGCGGGGATTTCTCTGGACAGGGCAGAAGGCACTGATGAACTTACCTTGGAGGGAGGGGAGGGGGAGTTGGAACATAAGGACAGGAAAATTAGCGACGATGAGCTGGGAAAGCTATCCGCTTTCAGTGATTTCATAGACGGCCTTGACCTGGAGGACTTTGGCAAGCACAAGTCTTAATTCCGGCTTAACAACTGAATAAATCAGAGGCCTTGGAGTTCTATTTTCAGACTCCGGGGTTTTTTAATGGCCAGGTTACCAGCTTGACTCAGATGGTCGTTTTTTGATATGCTGCTCGGCGGTGGTGCGGAGGTTGGTATGCGCAGATGGCAGGCAGCCCTAAGCATAATAGGGGTCGGCTGGTTTGTGGGCCTGTCTCTCTTGGGTGGAGTGCTGGGGGGTCTATGGCTTGACAGCAGATTGAATACCCAGCCTCTTTTTGTAGTGCTTGGTTTGCTTCTCGGCTTTGCTGTTGCCGCTTACGGGGTCTATCAAATGCTTCTACCTCTGCTAAGGAATAAAAACGACAAGGAGAACAATTAGTGGCCAGGAGAGGTTGCATGGGCTGCTCCTTTCCGGTGTTAATCATTGTCACTATTGTCTTCCTTGCTATTCTGATTGTTAGCTTTGCCGCTGGCCCCCTGGGCGAGAGCTTACTCGGCGATATAGGCCTGCCGGACTGGTTAAGTGTCCCCCGCCCGGAACCCGAACTGCCGGCAGAGACAGTTTTCCACATTTTTGGCTTTCCCATTACAAACAGCATTATCGCTGCCTGGGTTACTATCACCGTCCTTGTCGGCCTGTCCTACGCCGTTACCCGGCGCATGAAACTGATACCGGGGCGGTTGCAAGCCGCCTTTGAGTTCCTTATGGGCTGGCTCTACGACCTTTGCCGCAGCGTTGCCGGAGATGATAACGGCCGCAGGTTCTTCCCAATAGTAACCACCATATTTCTCTTTGTCGCCTTCAACGCCTGGCTGGCCCTGCTACCGGGCTATGGCTCGATAACAGTCCACACCGTCGAACATGAGGTACACCTGCTTCGCCCGGCAAATACCGATATCAATATGCCGCTGGCTCTGGCTCTGGTTTCCTTCGTTTTCGTTGAATTCTATGGATTGAAGAGGCTCGGCACTCGCTACATTGGCAAGTTCCTTAACTTCGGTGATTTCCGGCGAGGGGTAGGAAAAGCCTTCAAAGGCAACCCGAAGGAAGGCTTGCTGGGAATGTTTGCCGGAGGTATAGGTATCTTTACCGGTCTTCTGGAAGGCTTTACCGAATTCATTCGCATTATCAGTCTTACCTTCAGACTTTTTGGGAATATGACTGCCGGTGAAATCCTGCTGCTGGTGGCCGCCTTCCTCATGCCGTGGCTCTTCGCTATTCCTTTCTACGGGCTGGAGCTGCTCATCGGCTTTATTCAGGCCCTTATTTTTGCCGGCCTTACTCTTATATTTGTTACCGTTGCCGTAGAACCTCACCACGAAGAGGCTCACTAGGGAAATTTTGATAAATTGTAGTTTATTATTTTTACAAGGAGGTCTTTATGGATGCTGAAGTAATGAAGATGCTGGCGATTGGCTTGGCGGTTGGCCTGGGAATGCTCGGACCAGCCATAGGCCTGGGGCTAATCGGCTATTCTGCCCTGCAGGGAATAGCCCGCAACCCGGAGGCGAAAGGCCCCATATTTACCAACATGATTCTGGTGGCCGGCCTCACTGAGGCTATTGGAATCTACGTCCTTATTGTAGCCATACTTCTAGCTATGATCGTATAGCGGAAACGAGGAGGATTAACATGGGACAAGATGGAATTCCACTATCTATGGGTATTATTATCGGGGCAGCCATATTCGGTGTTCTACTGGCTGCCGGGATGATTGTAATGGCAGTGCTTCTGGCTGCTTAATTGTACGGAAACAATCTATATAGCTAGTATTTAATTAATAAGGATTGAAATATGGAAGGTCTAAGCAGCCTCGGTATTAACGTGCCGACGCTAATAGCACAGATTGTTAACTTTGCCATTCTGTTTGCCCTGCTCTATCTGGTGGCCTATAAACCCATCATGAGGATGCTGGATGAACGTTCCAGACGAATAAAGGAAAGCATGGAGCAGACCGATCAAATCAGGGAACAGGCGGCTAAAGCAGAGCAGGAGACCGCCAGACGTATTGAGGAGGCTGGTAAAGAAGCACAGAATATAATAGGCCAGGCGGTGCAAGCCGGCGAGGAGGCCAAGCAGAAAACACGTGAAGATGCCCAAAAAGAGGGGGAAAAGCTCGTTACCCGGGCCCGCGCTGAGATTGACAGGGAGCGTGACGAGGCTATCGGTGAACTGCGCAAAGAATTCGCCGACTTAACCGTGCTGGCTGCCGGCAAAGTAATTGACCGTTCATTGGATAAGGAAAAGCACCGCCGGCTTATCGAACAGGTGCTCGAAGAGAGCACCAGCCTGAAAGAGGGCTAGCCTTTTGCCTGGAGAAATACAATGGTGACTGGTTCCTACGCTCGGCGTTATGCTCAAGCTATCTTTGAGCTTGACGAGAAAGAGCACCTAGCTGAGTGGCAGTCTGACCTGGAGACGATTCTCGCTCTGGGTCAGGATGCAACTGTTGCCGCCTATTTGGAGAATCCCAAGATTCATTTTGAGGACAAGGCCAAAATACTCAAAGAAAGACTGGGCGGCATCCATCCGTTATTGCTCAACCTGATATATGTGCTGCTTACCAGGTCAAGGCTGGATATGTTGCCTGCTATCGCTGCCGAGTACCAGCACCTGGTTGATGAATACCAGGGTGTCGAGCGGGCTGATGTTACTTCGGCGGTGCCCCTGGACGATGAAGCCAGGCAAGGGTTGAGCCAGCGCCTCGGCAAGATACTGGGCAAGAAGGTCATAGTCGAGACGGAGCGTGTTGACCCGAGTCTTATTGGCGGTATAATTGTCAGGATTGCCGGTAAACTACTCGATGGCAGCACACGCAGTAAGCTGGATACTTTGAAGAAGGAGATAGCCAAGAAATAATAGCCAACAGGAGGTGGGTTAGTTGACTAAGGGACAGGATATAGTTTCTGCAATCAAACAGCAGATTGAGCAGTTCGGTGTTCAGGTGGCTATGGTTGATGTGGGCACAGTGACTGAGGTCGGTGACGGCATTGCCCGCATACATGGGCTTTCCGGGGCTAAGTATAACGAGTTGCTCCAGTTCCCCGGTGAGGTTGTCGGCATTGCCCTGAACCTTGAAGAAGATAGCGTGGCCGCCGTTATCCTGGGTGATTACTCGGGAATTAAAGAGGGTGATGAAGTTCGGACTACCAACCGTATCGCCGAGGTGCCGGTTGGAAATGCCCTCATTGGCCGGGTGGTCGACCCACTGGGCCGCCCCCTGGATGGAAAGGGAAGTATCAAGGCGGATGGGACACGGCCACTTGAGAAGGTCGCTCCCAACGTAGTCGCCCGTAAGAAAGTGGATACCCCGGTACAGACGGGCATCAAAGCGATAGACAGCATGATTCCCATCGGCCGCGGACAGAGAGAGCTTATTATCGGCGACCGCTCCACCGGAAAGACGGCCATTGCCCTCGATGCCATCGTCAACCAGAAGGGCGGTGACCTGATTTGCATCTATGTCGCCATCGGGCAGAAGGCCTCCAAGGTGGCCCAGGTGGTAGCCAACCTGGAGGCTCACGGAGCCATGGAGCA
>DAOWLH010000004.1 GCA_030643515.1 Dehalococcoidia bacterium
AAAAAAATCCCCGAGATAATGCTGCGTATACTGGATGAAGGCGGGCTGATGCCCTATATTAAGAAATACGGAGACTTCAAGCTATAGATTGCTTCAAGGAGAGACGGCTTTATGACCTATAACATCACCCTGATACCCGGTGACGGCATCGGCCCGGAGATAACCGAGGCTACCAGAAGAGTCCTGGAAGCCACCGGAGTTAGTTTCAAATGGGAGGTTGTCCAGGCTGGCGCCGACGTTCAGGATGAATACGGCACCCCACTCCCCGGTCATGTCCTTGATTCCATCAGGAAGAACAGAGTGGCCATCAAGGGGCCGGTGACCACGCCTGTCGGCTCCGGTTTCAGGAGCGTCAACGTTGCCATGCGCAAGGAGCTTGACCTCTACGCCTGCGTTCGCCCCTGTAAAAGCTATCTGGGGGCACCGACCCGCTATACGGATGTGGATATTGTCGTCGTCAGAGAAAACACGGAAGACCTCTATGCCGGCATAGAGTTTGAAAAAGGGACCCCGCAAACAGCCAGCATAATTGAGATGTTGTCCCGGAGCTCCGGTACCCGCATCAGGGCCGATTCCGGCATCAGCATCAAGCCCATTTCAGAGACGGCCAGCCGCCGCATCGTCCGCTTCGCCTTTGAATACGCCCGGAGCAACCAGAGGAGGAAGGTAACCGCGGTGCACAAGGCCAACATTATGAAGTTCTCGGACGGCCTCTTCCTAGCGATGGCACGCCAGGTGGCTAAAGAATATCCCGATATTGAATTTGAGGATAGAATTGTGGATAACATGACCATGCAGCTGGTAAAAAAACCGCAGCAGTTCGATGTCGTGGTGACGCCCAACCTCTACGGAGATATCCTCTCCGACCTGTGCGCCGGTCTGGTCGGCGGTCTGGGGCTGGCCCCGGGAGCTAACATCGGCGATGAGACCGCCCTCTTCGAGCCGACCCACGGCAGCGCTCCCAAGTACAAGGGGCAGAACAAGGCCAACCCGATGGCTATGATGCTCTCCGGGGTGATGATGCTGCACCATATCGGCGAAAAGGAGAACGCCCAGCGGCTGGAAAAGGCTATCGCCGACGTTATCGCCAGTGGCAAGAGTGTAACCTACGACCTCAAACCAGAAGCGGAGCAGGCCCGGGCAGTGGGTACCTCCGAGGTGGCTGACGCCATCATTGACAAGCTCGGAGAGCAATAACATGGCGAAGATTAGTGTTATCGGCGCCGGTAATGTCGGCGCCAGCCTGGCCCAGCGGTTGGTGGAAAAGAGCCTGGGTGATATAGTCCTGCTGGATATTGTTGACGGCCTGCCCCAGGGCAAGGCGCTTGATATCCTTCAGTCAACACCGATTACCGGCGCCAGCAGCCAAATTACAGGCACCAATAGCTATCAGCAGACGGCTAACTCGGATGTTATCGTCATTACCTCCGGAACCAGCCGCAAGCCGGGCATGACTCGCGATGAACTACTGCAGACCAACGTCAATATTGTTAGCCAGGTAACCCGGAGCGCTACTGAACATTCCCCGGGGTGTATTATCATAATGGTCACCAACCCGGTAGACGCCATGACCTATCTGGCACTCAAGGTCAGCGGACTGGCGCCGAGCCGGGTGATGGGCCTCTCCGGCGTCCTGGACAGTGCCCGCTTTGCCAGCTTTATCGCCGCCGAACTCGGGGTGCCGGCAGCCGAGGTCTCCGCCTGGGTACTGGGGGAGCATGGCCAGAGCATGGTCATCCTTCCCAGGCTGGCCAGCGTCAGGGGCAAGCCCATAACAAAGCTCCTGTCCCAGGAAGCCACCAGCCGGCTGGCCAGCCGCACCGTAAACGGCGGTGCCGAGATTGTCGGCCTGCTTAAGGCGGGAAGCGCCTTCTATGCCCCCTCAGCCGCCGCCGCCAGCATGGTTGAAGCCATTGTCCTGGACAAGAAAGAAACCATGCCCTGTGCCACCCATCTCCAGGGAGAATATGGCCTCTCCGATGTCGTCATCGGCGTCCCGGTGAGGCTGGGCAGAGAAGGCATAGAGCAGATAGTTGAGCTAGAGCTAAGCCCAGAGGAGAGAGCCGCCCTCAAACGCTCCGCCGAGGCAGTCAAGGGGCTGATTTCTACCATGGCGCCTGGCTAGACGTAGAGGTATCGCCCGATGCGTAAAATAGAGGCCAGAGAAATCACCGAAGCCGTGTCCCGGCTGTGCCAGCAAGCCAATTTTGAGCTGGGACAGGATGTGCTGCAGGCGCTAAAGAAGGCACGCCAGCGGGAAGAATCTCCTCTGGCCAGGGATATTCTGGACAATATTATAAAGAACGCCGGCATCGCCAGAGAGGAGAAACTGCCTCTATGCCAGGACTGCGGCACGGCGGTTGTCTTTCTCAAGGTGGGGCAAGACGTTCACATCACCGGCGGTGACCTCTATGATGCCGTGGCCGATGGCGTTTGCCACGGTTACGCCCAGGGCTACCTGCGCAAATCAATGGTCAGCCAGCCCCTTTCGGCGAGAACCAACACCGGAGACAACACCCCGCCGGTTATTCACACCGAAATCGTTCCCGGCGATGCCTTGAAAATCGCCGTCATGCCCAAGGGAGGTGGCGCCGAGAACATGAGCCGGCTGGTCATGCTCAAGCCCGGTGCCGGCAGTAAAGATGTTACCGACCTGGTGGTAAAAACCGTGGCCGAAGCCGGGGGTAATCCCTGCCCGCCGCTGATTATCGGCCTGGGTATTGGCGGCACCGCCGAAAGAACGATGCTGCTGGCCAAGGAGGCATTGTTGCGCCCGGTGGGCCAGCCCAACCCCGACCCCGAAATAGCCGAGCTGGAGGAGGCGATTCTAAAAAGGGTAAACTCCCTCGGCCTGGGGCCGCTGGGTCTGGGCGGTGCAATCACTGCCCTGGCGGTACACGCTGAAGTGATGCCCACCCACATAGCCAGCCTGCCGGTAGCAGTCAACCTCCAGTGTCACAGCGCCCGCCATCAAGAGGTGGTGCTCTAGAATGGATACTCTACCCATCGCTTCACCAATTAACGCCGGGGTAATTGACAAACTCAGGGCCGGCGACCGGGTCCTCATCTCCGGCGTGCTCTACACCGCCCGTGATGCCGCCCACCGGAGGCTGATTGAGGCGCTTGATAGCGGTAAAGAGCTGCCCTTTGACCTTGTGGGGCAGACCCTGTATTATCTCGGCCCGTCCCCGGCGAGGCCAGGGCAGGTCATCGGCTCTGCCGGCCCAACCACCAGTGCCCGCATGGACGGCTACACGCCGCCGTTAATTGCCGCCGGTCTGAGGGCTATGGTCGGCAAGGGCAGCCGCTCGCCAGAGGTGAAGGAAGCCATCAAGCAGCACCGGGCCGTTTACTTTGTCACCATCGGCGGTGCCGGCGCTCTGCTCGCCCGGAGCATCAAAAAAGCCGAGGTAATCGCCTATCCAGACCTGGCCGCCGAAGCCATTATGCGCCTTGAGGTGGAAGACTTCCCGTCCATCGTCGCCAACGATATCCACGGGGGCGACCTCTTTCAGCAGGGTCGGGCCAGCTTCCAGAAAGATAGCCTGTAGTCATCCCAATGTAACGGAGGTGGTCTATGGATTGCGTTTTCTGCAACATTGCCGCCGGTAAGATTCCCAGCGATATATTGTATCAGGATGAAAAAGTGGTCGCCTTCCGTGATGTCAACCCCCAGGCACCGGTGCACCTGCTGGTCATTCCCAGAAAGCACATCGGCCAGCTTTCCGAGCTGACTGAGAAGGATACCCCCCTCATCGGCCACATGATTGAGGTAGCCAACCAGCTGGCCAAAAGGGAGGGTATTGCCGAGAGCGGCTACCGCCTGGTGATAAACTCGGGGAAGGAGGGGGGGCAGCTGGTACCACACCTCCACCTCCACGTGCTGGGTAAACGGCAACTGTCCGGCAGACTTGGCTAGCTGGCAGCCGATTTCTTTGAAGCCAAAAAGGTGAGCAGTCCGGCGATGCTCTTGGCATCGCAGATGGCGC